>JAJPXE010000006.1 GCA_021205645.1 Candidatus Gastranaerophilales bacterium
ATATAAAGACCGCTAAATACTGTGTTACACTTAATATGTGGGAATAAAAAAGAGAAAGGGTTAAAAAATGATACCTATATTTGATTCAAAACGTCAGTATGCACAGATTGGCGAAGATGCCGAAAAAGCAGTATGCGAAGTAATGCGTTCAGGCTCATATATTCTGGGGAAAAATTCAAAAGCACTGGAACAAGAGCTGGCAGAATATATCGGGGTTAATTACACAGTAGGTTTGAACTCCGGAACAGATGCGCTGCACCTTGCACTTAGAGCATTAGATATCGGCAAAGGCGATGAAGTCATTACAACCGCATTTACTTTCGTTGCTACCGCTGAGGCTATAGGTATTGTCGGGGCAACTCCTGTTTTTGTTGATATTGATTCTGATACATTCAATATTGACCCTGCAAAAATAGAAGAAGCTATTACGCCGAGAACAAAGGCAATTATTCCTGTTCATTTGTACGGTCAGCCTTGCGATATGGATAGAATTATGGACATAGCAAAACGTCATAATCTTAGAGTTATCGAGGATTGTTGTCAGGCCATAGGTTCTTCTTATAAAGGACAAAAAGTCGGTTCATTCGGTGATTTTGGCTGCTATAGTTTCTATCCGACAAAGAATTTAGGCACAATGGGCGACGGCGGACTTATTACCACTAACTCCGAAGAATTGAAAAACAGAGTTATTGCTCTCAGAAACCATGGCGGAGCTGTCCGCTACCACCACGATGAAATCGGAGTTAATTCAAGACTTGATGAAATTCAAGCTGCTATTTTGAGAGTTAAACTCCCGTACATCAATGAATGGAACACAAAACGCAGAGAAAGAGCATCTGTTTATAATGAGCTGTTCTGCAAATGTTCTGATATCCAAACACCTAAAGAATTGGATAACACATACTGTGTTTATCACCAGTATACGGTAAAAGTTCCTAACAGAGATGAGATATTTGAAAAACTTCACGAGGCAGGTATAGGTGCAATGCTGTACTATCCTATTCCGCTGCATTTGCAAAAAGTTCATGATTATCTCGGTATAAAAAAAGGTTCGTTGCCTGTTACCGAGAAAAATACAGAAATCGTTATGTCGCTTCCGATGTTCCCTGAACTCACAAGAGAAGAACAGGAAACCGTTGCAAGCACATTGATTAACCTTGTTGAAAGCTCAAAAGCATTAGTATAATTAATGTTGATAATAATAAATGACAGCGGTCGGGTTTTATTATAAAACCCGACCGCCATTATATCTATCATAAATTCTTATCCTGCTAACCGATATCCCATCTGCCGCAGGTTCCGCCCCAGCGCGCAATTACATTACCCTGAATATCGTTAATATTTTCTACGTGTTGAACTTTATCAAAACCTTCAACAATGGTTATAACCTCGCAATTGTTTGAACAGCCGGTACACTGGCAGGTTATGGACTGGAATTGCATATTCCCTACGTTCCAACCTTTGAATGTGGTTTCTTCCTGAGTATATTGGTGATTTTCCATAGCAAGTAGAGCTGCACCGATAGCCCCCATTGTCTGGTGGTGATCAGGTACGACAATTTCGGTTTCAAGTGCTTCTTCAAACGCTTTAACCATACCTGAATTTGTTGCTACACCACCCTGAAATGATACTGTCGGTAATATTTCTTTACCGAGAGCGAGGTTACTGAGATAGTTTCTGACGAGTGCCTGACACAGACCGTATAACAAATCTTCTACAGGATAGCCCAGCTGCTGTTTATGGATTAAATCACTTTCTGCAAAAACACCGCAGCGTCCGGCTATTCTTGCAGGATTATCCGATTTTAGGGCTGTTTCGCCGAATATCTCTATCGGAACATTCAGTCTTTGTGCCTGATGGTCGAGGAAACTTCCCGTACCTGCCGCACAAACCGTATTCATTGCAAAATCCGTAACAATACCGTCGCGGAGAATGATAATTTTACTATCCTGACCGCCAATTTCAAGTATGGTTTGGACATTTGGGATATACGTAGCAGCGGCAACAGCGTGTGCGGTAATTTCATTCTTAACGATATCCGCTCCAACTAATGCACCTGCAAGGTTTCTTCCGCTGCCGGTTGTTCCGACACCTTTTATATCATACTCGCATGAAACGGCGTTTGCCTGCTCCAAAATCTTGTTTAAACCTGTCTGTACTGCTAAAACGGGCTTGCCTGCCGTTTTTAGCATGTAGGAATCTATATATTGTCCTTTTTCATCTACCAGTGCAAGTTTAGTCGTCACAGAACCGACATCTATTCCTAAATATGATGTTATACTCATCAATATACCCCGCTATTATATAAATCTCATTATAAGAATTTTATCATAAACAAAATTTTTTGTTTATATACCAAAAATACCCTTTTTAAAGGGTATTTTTGGTATATAAACGGATTTTAATTTAGTTTCAGGTTATTTATGCCGCATAAGAAATATTAGCGGCGGAGGAATTTGTATTATTTACGTTATTTGTCGTATTATTAAACACCGGTATTGCCTGTTGTGCAAAATAATCAGTCTGAGTATACGAGCTGTAAGGTGATATTAACGGTGTTTGATTACCGAATTGGTTTGCAATTTGTGTTGCATAGTAATAATCCTGTATTGTCGGCATTGTTTGTGACTGAGATGAAGTTATAACAGACGATGCTGCAGAGGATGAATTTGTGCTGCCGCTTTTTGCACTTATATAGCTTTGCAGCAAGGCTGAGGCAATATTATCAGGCTGACCGTATATATCTTGTATTGTAGGAGTTGATGCTTGGGAAGTCGTTTGTGCCGTTGTTTGAGCGGAAGTATTGTAAATATTTTCTCCGAATGCCTGACTTCCGAAATAATCGTTTGCCATTGATATTTCGTATATTGAATTTAAATCATACGGATTTGATGTGCCTGAAGCGCTTGTTGTACTTAATAAACTTGTCGATGTTCCTGTATTCACAGCTGATGATGTAAGTGATGCTGATGTCATAAATAACCTGTTCTAAAATAAACTAACCTTATATTCTAATAAAGCTTTTTTGATTTAAAAAATTGCTTTTATTAATCAATTTATTAAGTTTTGTAACAAAAGTATATACTTTGCTTAAAATTACGTTACAAAGTGTTGGTTTTTTGGTATATGTTACATGGGTAGATATTATGAGTTTCCGATATCGCATTGATGAAGCAGAGTAAGGGTTAAAGAATGGTTTCAGCAGTAAGTTCCATAGGACAAAATTCCATAAGCACGGAAGCGTTGGAGATAATTCGGCGGCTACAGTCGCTCGGAATAGCAGCGACTGGTAATCTCAGTGTTGATAAGCAGCGCTTACAGCAGGCTGAACTTCAAAAACAACAGGAAACAATGGCTTCAAATTCAGTGCAGAATTTAAGCAATTTAGAAGGAACCGATAAAGATTTTTCATCGACATTAAATATACTTAGCGTATCACAGCCGGCACCGGCGAATAGTATCGGGGGTACGGACACAGCACAATCATCGGGTTTGGTTATGGGATTGGATGCCGTTTCAGGCACTCAATCCTTGAATGACACTCAAAAATCAATGCTTGCCGGTTCGGCTAAAGATGAAGGCGGTATGGTTTCTGCCGATAAAATGCTCGGAGCATTGCAGCTTGCCGAATTGAATAAGCTTAAATTGGGGCTTATTGCCTGAGGGGGCATAATTGTTTATTTTTGATTATATACACTTGTGTCCTGTCTGGCAACGAAGTCGATGTTTAAGATAAAAACTCTTTAGATAAGACCTTTTACCTAATTGTTTAGTAGCGTCAAATTATACTAGCTTCATTATACAATTATCAAAAAAAGTATGTTATTATATTCTTAACAGATTTTTAAGAGGTTTTATTGATGAAGAAATTATTAATTGTTTTTTTGTGTGTATTCATTGGTAATTTAGCATTTGCCAAGGATTTTAGCGTTTATAAATTAGATAACGGTCAGACTGTTATTATAGAGCAGATAAAAAACAACCCGATAGTAACAATAGACACCTGGATAAAAACGGGTTCAATAAACGAAACCGATAAAAACAGCGGTATCTCGCATTTTCTTGAACATTTGTTTTTTAAAGGCACACAAAATCACCCGACCGGCGATTTCGACAGGATACTTGAGTCAAAAGGAGCCATAACAAATGCCGCCACAAGTAAGGATTTTACTCATTATTATGTAACAATTGCCTCAAATTATTTTGATTTAGCAATGGAATTACACGCAGATATGCTGCTTAACCCGCAAATCCCGAGAAAAGAAATGGAAAAAGAGCGCAAAGTTGTTATTGAAGAAATAGCGAAGAGTGCAAATGTGCCTGAAACTATCTGTTATGAAAATCTGAATAAGCTGCTTTATACAACACACCCGTATTTGCGGCGTGTTCTGGGTTTGCAGTCTGTTGTTGAAAATGTAACCAGAGAAGAAGTGCTTGATTATTATAATACTTACTACACTCCATCGAATATGGTAACGCTTGTTGTCGGTGATGTTGAACCGGAGCATGCACTGGAGATTATTAAAAAAACATTCAATTCATCTTATAAAAAACCAGTTGTAAACGATTACAAGCGTGAAAAAATGCTTACTGAACAAAAACGCAATGTTACATATACAGAAAAACAGACCGGATATATGATGATAGGGTTCCGCGGAGTCAGTATAACAGAGAATGACACTTATGCACTTGATGTTCTTGCGACGATTTTAGGCTCCGGCAGAACATCAAAACTTTACCGTTCACTTAAGGAACAGAAACAACTTGTTAACTCTGTCACTGCAGCGGAAGTTTCAATGCGAGATGACGGCATATTTATAGTTCGGGCTGCGTTTATACCGCAAAATTGCGATAAAGTGGAAAAAGCCGTGTTTGAAGAAATAGCCGGAATACAAGAGAGGGGCATAACCGAAACCGAGTTGAATACCGCTAAAAAAATGATTGAAAGTGATACGTATTATGCCCGTGAATCAGTTTCAAATATTGCAACAGAAATGGGATATGTTTTCACTCTCACCGGCGGAGTCAAGTATTATGAAGAATATCTGAAAAATATAAACAAAGTAAGTGCGGAGGATGTAAAACGAGTTGCCAATAAATATCTTGTGAAAACAAACAGTGCAGTGTCAGTGGTTCTTCCCAAAGAGTTTGAAAACATCCACGATTGTGCAAAAGTCACCGCTGCACCTGTTCAAAATCCAAAAGTTCAATTGATGACTTCAAATGATATAACTCAAAAATACCGCTATGACAACGGATTAACACTTCTCATGAGCGATACGGATTATAATGATATCGTTGCTATAAGTATTATCCAAAAAGGCGGAGATTTTGTTTCGACAAAAAAGGGGACAAGCTCGCTGTATGGCGATTTGCTCCTGAAAGGTACAAAAAAATACTCTCCTGCCGAACTGGCTCAAGTATTGGAGGAAAAAGGAATAAATATTTCAACGTCAGAATCCGCCGATACTTTCAGAATAAATATATTGACAACAAAACCGTATCTTGATTTTACATTAGAGATACTGGACGAGATACTGAACAATTCGATATTTGATGAAAATGAACTGGAAAAATCGAAAAAGCTTATGCTTAACCGCATAAAGCAAACACGTGATAATCCGCTTAAACTCTCATTGGACGGTTTTCGCTCAATGATTTATTCAAATTCCGTTTACAACAGCTCAACAGGGGTTTATGAAAACTCTATACCGTCAATAACAAAAGAAGATATCAACAATTATAGCGATTTAATCTCAAATCCTGAAAATACGGTCGTATCGGTTACGGGAAATGTTGAGAATAAAGAAGCTTTAATCTCAAAATTTGCTGCAATGTTCAATTCATCAAGTACTGAAAAATTTGACTACGGTAAGTATTCAATACCAGAAATACGCGAGCGGAACACACTTGTAAAAACATTGCCGGAACAGCAGACTGCATGGCTGATACTCGGCTGGCAGACAGACGGAATATGTAATCTGAAAGAATATGCAACACTGAATATAATAAATACCATTCTCGGCTCCGGCATGAGCTCAAGGTTGTTTGTCAATCTTAGAGAACAAGAAGGACTTGCATACCAGTTAGGTTCAAACTTTTCACCTCACATGCTCTCGGGTGCGTTTATTGTCTATATCGGCACAAACCCTGCTACACTCGAGCATTCAAAACAAAAAGCGTTGGATGAAGTATATAAATTCAAAACTCAATTTGTCAGCGATAAAGAATTGAAAGAGGCAAAAGAAAGACTTCTCGGTCAGTATGTCATAGCTCTGGAAACAAATTCGGACAAGGCTGAAACTTTATGCTGGTTTGAAGCATCAGGACGGGGTTTCCAATTCGTCGATAAATATAAAGAACTTATAGAATCAGTCACAGCATCAGATATAATTGAAACCGCAAATAAATATTTTAACGATAATTATGTTATGTCTGTCGTGACAAATACGGAAAAATAATGAATAAATAGAAATCAGGATAAAACGATGCCGCATTTTTTCATTAATTCAAAATCAATCGGGAATGATGTTATAACAATTACCGATAGAGAGAACTATAACCATATAGCAAAATCTTTGCGTGCGAAATCAGGTGAAAAACTTCTGCTTATTGATGAGAATGAAATTGAATATAAAACACAAATCATATCTATAGATAATAAATCTATAGCGACAAAAATAGAAAGTTTTCAAAAATCTAATCGAGATTTACCGTATAATCTGTTTTTAGCTCAGTCACCATTGAGAAGCGAGGCACAATCAGTTATTATGGAAAAAAGTACCGAGCTTGGAATTAGAGGTGTTTATCCTGTTTATACTGATAATTGTGCTTTAAGGCGATGTATTATTAACTCTAAAATCGAGCGTTGGGGAAAAATTATGTATGAAGCTTCAAAACAATGTGAGAGAGCGAATATTCCGGTGTGTTTTCCGCTCTGTGATATGGAAAACCTTATAAAGGATAAGAAATTTGACAGAGTTATCGCACTATGTGAAAAAAATACCGGCAGCAGTTTGAAAGAATATTTAAAAACTCACCCCGTAAAAACGGGTGAAAACATACTTTTGCTAATCGGACCGGAGGGCGGATTTTCTCAAAGAGAATTTAATATTATGCACGAGAATAACTTGCCAATGCTCAGTTTAGGTGATTTAATATTAAAGGCGGAAACAGCCGTTATAGTCACGCTCGGAAATATTATTCATGAATTTGGAAAATGATTTTGTAATAAACAGGCTAAGACAGACAGGGTGCAAGATATACCTTGTGGGTGGAACTGTTCGTGATTTTTTGACGGGAAAGATTAATCACGATAAGGATATAATTATCTGCGGCAGGTCTGCGTGTGAATTTGCAAAAGAGTTTGCAGACAACAATAACGCCTCTTTTATCGTACTTGATAAGATTAATAACATTTATCGGGTTGTTATGGAAGATAAGATTAATTATGTTGATATAACAAATCCTGTCAATAACTCACTTGAAGAAGATATAAAACGCCGTGATTTAACAATCAATTCTCTTGCAATGGATTTAACAACCGGAGAAATTACTGATTTATTAAGCGGGAGAAAAGATATTGAAGCAGGAATAATTCGTGCGGTTTCGGAAAAAAATATTATTGATGACCCTTTAAGGATTATGCGGGCGTACAGGTTTGCATCTGTTCTGGGTTTTAAAATTGAAGATAATACCGGAAAAATCCTAAAAAAACATGCCGGACTTATGAGCATCCCTGCTGTTGAGCGTATTAATACGGAGATTTTAAAGCTTTTCGGTGGGAAAGATGCCGGCAAGATTTTGTTAGAAATGGATAAAAACGGGTTGATTGATATATTATTTCCGGTAATGATTGATGTAAAAAAGGTTCCTTCAAACACTCATCATCATCTGGATTTATTCCATCATTCAATAGAAACGGTAAAACAGATACAGAATATTTATGAGAATGGACTAAGCGAGCTCAGGTCGCATCTTGATTGTGTGGATTTTGGCGGAGAAACAAGGCTTGCACATTTAAAGCTTGCGGGGTTTTTACACGATATCGGTAAGTTTTCGACATGGACTATTGAGGGTGAGCGTCACAGGTTTATCAAACATGATGAAGTTGGAGCAGATATTGCAAAAACTATGCTTTTAAAACAGAAATTTTCAAAGAAACAGATAGAATATATTTGTTTTATAATCCGTAATCATATATATCCGTCGGCAGTAATCAGCTCACCTGCGGTTAATGATAAAATATATATGCGATACATTCGCAGGGCGGGTGATTGTGCACTTGATTTAATAACGATTGCAAAAGCGGACAGATTGTCAGCCCGTGGTATTGAAGTAAGCGATGAGATGGTCGGAAATAATATTTCGGGATTAGAAAAATTAGAGCAGTATTATATAGATATTAAGCCTTCATTACGCCCTTTGCCGAAACTGTTATCCGGTAATGAGATAATGGAATTACGGGGATTAAAGCCCTCAAGGGAGCTTGGCGGATTGATTAAAAAGCTTCACGAAGCACAGCTTGACGGTATTGTTCAAACAAAAGAAGATGCGATTAGATATATTCAGCTTGATAAAAGTTAGAATATTGAACTTTTATTTATAATTTTGATATTATATTATAAATTAGGACAAGCTCTTGACAAATTGTTAAAAATTTTACATAATTAGTTTATGAAAAAGATATCAGCACTATTAATTTT
>JAJPXE010000178.1 GCA_021205645.1 Candidatus Gastranaerophilales bacterium
AAATTGTATTAGTGCAAATTTTTTATCAGTTACATATAATAAAAAAGGAATAGGAGTGTTTATTATGTCAATAAATGATACTTTAGCGATGATACTTGCAGGCGGCGAGGGGAAAAGATTATATCCGTTAACCAAAGACAGAGCCAAACCGGCTGTTCCTTTCGGAGGACGATACAGAATTATTGATTTTGTACTCAATAATTTTATTAATTCGGGTATATTCAAGATAAAAGTTATCACACAGTATAAATCAGACTCTTTGAATAAACATATTTCAAGGGGCTGGTCATTATCTCCGTTTCTCGACCAGTATATAGATCTGGTACCTGCACAGATGAGGACGGGACTTGACTGGTACAGAGGTACAGCAGATGCTGTATATCAGAACAAACTGCATATTATTGACGAAAATCCTAAATATGTATGTGTTTTTGGCGGCGACCATATTTATAAAATGGATGTTTTTCAGATGCTTAAATTTCACAAAAAGAACCATGCCGATTTAACCATTTCGGCAATACCTATTCCTATAGAGGAGGCATCAGAATTCGGGATTATGGAAGTTGATGACAACTGGAGATTGACTAATTTTGTTGAAAAACCTCAAAGCCCGCCAAAGCCTATTCCGAACAATCCGGGTATGTGCCTTGCATCAATGGGAAATTATATTTTTAACAAAGATGTTCTGCTTGCTGCTCTTGAAGAAGATGCTCAGATTGAAACTTCCCGTCATGATTTTGGCAAGAATGTTATTCCTATGATGCTCAATCAGGGTAAAAATGTTATGGTTTATAATTTCAGTAACAATGAATTTTCCGGCATGACAGAAAATGAAAAGGGTTACTGGCGAGATGTGGGGAATGTGGATGCATACTGGCAGGCAAATATGGATTTGCTGGATTATGAGCCGGAGTTGAATTTATATTCTAAGGAATGGCCGTTGAGGACGGCGAATTACAATTATCCTCCCGCAAAGTTCATCTGGCAGCAGAATGACAGGGTCGGTATGGCTACGGATTCCATGATATCGGAAGGCTGCATTGTTTCTGGCGGTACTCTTTCAAGGTGTATTTTATCACCTGAGGTCAGAATTAACAGCTATTCTCAGGTTAGCGAGTCAATATTAATGGAAAAAGTTAATATTGGGCGTCATGCAGAGATTAGGCGGGCGATTATTGATAAATATATTGATATACCGCCGTATATGAAGATTGGATTTAACCGTGATGAAGATATTGCAAGAGGATTTTACGTATCTGAAAACGGTATTACGGTTGTTCCTAAAGGGTCTATATTAAAGTAATCGGGAGAAGTATAAATGGAAGAGAAAAATGAGTTGAAAAGATTTACAACAGTAAATTTTCTTAATTTTGCACTGGGATTTTTAGGTTTGCAATTTGCGTGGCAGATGCGTATAATTTTATCTGCACCGGTGACAGAGGGATTAGGAGCATCCCCTTTTATATATGGTTTAATCTGGCTTGCGGGACCTTTTACGGGCATGGTTGTCCAGCCGTTGGTCGGGGTTTTGAGTGATAGTACAAAATCACGGTTTGGCAGAAGACGTCCATATTTGCTGGCAGGCGCATTAATTACTGCCGTTGCTCTCTGGGCTTTTCCTAATTCTGCGGGAATTTCCGATTTTATCGGGAATATTCTTCATCTTAACATGCCGGCGTGGAGCGGTTTATTGATTGCTGCTGTTATGATTTGGGTTATTGATGCCTGTATCAACATTGCTCAAGGACCTTACAGGGCGCTTGTTCCTGATGTGGTTCCGGTTGAACAGCATTCCGTTGCAAATTCGTATATCAGTCTTGCAATCGGATTAGGCTCGGTTATTGCCGCAGCAACAGCACCTGTTCTTAAATATGTTTTACACTATCAAATGTCTGTTCAGGCTCAATTTGTTATGGCAGCTCTGGCATTTTCGCTTGCTATGATTTGGACTTGTATGACTATCAAAGAAAAAAGCTCATTAAAAACTAAAGAAACAGTTGAAGAAAAAAATAATCAATCTTTTGCTCAATCGTTGAAAGAGTTTTTCCTGCTCTCTCCCGAGGTTGCCAAAATTTGTGTCATGCAGTTCTTTACGTGGATTGGAATGATGTGTTTAATGATTTTCTTCACAAATTTTGCTATTCATACTGTTTATAATGTACCTGACTTAACAAAGTTATCACCTGATATTCAACTGCAGTTTTCAGATACACAAACAACAGCAACTAATTATTCATCAATATGTTTTGCAATATTTAATCTTATATGTTTCATCATAGCTGTTCCGATAGGTTTTCTTGCGGCAAGGTTCGGAAACAAAAAAGTTCATATCATTGCTTTATTATCGATGGTTCTGGCATATATAGGAATAGCATTATTCAAGACTAATTTGTATGCGGTAGCATTTTTTATGGCATTATCGGGTATCGGTTGGGCAAGTGTTTGTGCACTGCCATTTGCCATGTTAAGCAGATATATCAAAGCAGGAACAGAGGGTTCGGTTATGGGAATATTTAACATCTTTATTGCAGGACCGCAGGTGTTTGTATGTACACTTGTTGCATGGATTATAGACAATTCCGCTTTTAATACCGGTTCTTTTATGAATTATCATTATGAATATTCATTCTATATCGGTGCGATTTGTCTGCTTCTGGCGGCTGCGATTACAAATCTCATAAAAGAACCGGATTATAAACGATAAATCGGAGGGTTATATTCCGGTCATAGAATTAAAAACAGGGTCTGTAAGTTAACAGACCCTGTTTTTTATATTTTAATTTTGCCTTGTTCCATAAGTTTTAACAATGTTTGTCTTTTCATTTGTTCTATCGGTGATTTTTTACCTTCCGTCATTCGTTGAATAGATTCATATACACGTCTTAAAAACGGTTTATCGGATTTTTCATAATAATTTATGTAGCTATATTTATTTCTGTGAGTTTTGTTATTTGTTACTTTTATTCCGACATATTTATCTAAATTTTCTTCCATTGTCGGGTTATCAAAATCACCTGCTAATCTTCTCGGGTCAAAAAATTCTACCTTTGAGCTGTGAGCTTTCAGATAATTTCCTATACCATCTTGCGCTCTATATAGTTCTTCTTTAGATTTTCCGGGAAGAGTTTCCATATAACCCAATTTTACGTTTTTGCTGTTATACGGGAGTCTTGAACCGGAAAATATTTGTGATAATTGCATTTTTAACCTCTTTCATTTTTTGTATTCTGTAAGCATTAATGCTCCTGAATATAAAATTTGCCTTTTGAAGTTAAAAAAATTTACTTTGTTGATTTTGCCGTTTTTATATCATCATAAGTTTTTAGTGCATAATTATCTGTCATGCCGGAGATATAATCAACAATAGCCTGTTTATATTCTTTTTTATTTTCTATATTGTATACTGGTGTATTTTTAAATTCATCAGGGCGTGTTTTATTGACAGTATATTTAGTAAGCCATTTTGCAAAATTTTGACTGTGTTTATTATCTTCTTTTTTCAATTGTTCGACTGTATTTTCTCCGTTATATTTATTGAGATAGTTTGTATAAATTGTTCCGATTACTTTATCGCAATCATCTTGGGTCATATTTTTTGCATTTGGCGCTTTGTAAATATTTTTGTAGTTATATTCTTTTACATCGTTCATAAATTTGAATACCGGTTCAGAAAATCCTATTCCTTTTTGCGGGTTTGAGTTATCAATAATATCATTCACAAAAAGGTTAACCAGTGATGTGTTAGTAACTTCTCCTTCAAATTCCGGCAGGTCTTTTTTAGCGATATTTTTCAAATCTTCAAAATTTTTGTTTGAAAAAATTCCTAATTTTGAAGCATCTTCAATATCTTTGCCGAGATAAGCGATTTTATCAGAGATTTTGACAACAGCCCCTTCCCATGTATATGGTTGAACCTGACCGGCACGGGTTATTGTATTCAAATCAATAACTTCATTTCTCGGTTTTATAAAATTTTCGTCAACTTCGCCGCAATGGTTAATAATTCCGTCCCTCACCGCATAAGTTAAACCCAGATTGTTTTCTTCGCCTCTGTTATTTTTTAGTGTAAGCAATTTATCGGTCATTCTGAGGCTGTTTTTTTCATGCCAGAACAGAGGCAATCCTTCTTTTCGGGTAATATTTTTAAGCGAGGCTTCGCCGTCGTGTCCGAAAGGGGCATGACCTATATCGTGCCCTAATGCTATTGCTTCGGTCAGTTCTTCATTAAGTCCGAGTTTTTTGCTGATATTTCGGGAAATATCGGCAACAAGCAGAACGTGTATACTTCTTGTAGTTACGGTATCGTCTTCACAAACAGGAAAGACCTGAGTTTTTAACCTCATTTTTGCAAACCCATCTGTGTGTATTATTCTATCTTTATCACGCTCAAATTCTGTTCTTGTGTCAAATTTGTTCTTATCAATTTCAGAAACTCTTGCAATTGCAGTATTCCATTTAGGGTTCTTCGGGTTCATGGCTTCTTTTTGAAATGGTCTTTTATTCTTAAGAAAGTTTATTGCAGACGGCTTAATACGTTGAAACGACAACTCCAACCGGTCCTGTTTTAAACCGGTATCATATACAGGAGTGTAATAATGGTTTTCCTTTTGATTTTTGTTGGAATATGTTAACAGAGTTTTATTAAAATTATTCACAGCTGATATTAACATATTTTAGTTATAACATTTTTAGAGATTTTGGTAATAGTTTATGAAGATTTGTAAAAAATAATTTTACATTATGATTTATTGTATTCATAATATACATAATGACAGGGAAGAGGAATTCCGACTATGAGCAATGTTCTTGCGGTGCAGCCGTATTTATATGAACATAAATCTGCTTATACAGATTTAAGAGCCAACAACACAAACAACAACAGAAGTAACGTAAGTTTTTTGGGATTGCCGAAAATTCCGCCGCCAAAAGTAAAGACACCTAAAAAAGATATTCCGGTAGCACTGGATGATATTGCAATCAGTGTGGCAAGAAAGATTGCGGAAAATGCCGATAAACTCGGGATATCAAGAACGGATTATTTATTACAAAATATAAAATCACTTGCTTATATACCGCAGGTAATACCTGAGAAATCGAAATCAGCAGTTGTAGGAAAAACAACAGTTACAACACTAATCGACGGTGAGCAAATCTTTGATAAAGCGGCTGATTATATAAAAAGTGCAAAAAAATCAATTCAGATAGAAATGTTTGAGTTCCAGCATCCTCAAATAGACGGAAACATCTGGCCTGCAAACGGGGCTGAAGTTGTTGCTGGTTTTGATACTCATAAGAGTTTACTTCCGATGATTATGAAAAAGAAACGGGAGAACCCCGATTTAAAGATTCAGATGATACTGGATGCTCATAAGTGGTATATGGACGGTAACGGCAACAGCGTTCGTCATTATAATAATCAAAATATGATAAAGTATCTGAAAACAAACGGAATAGATGTAGTTCCGTACCCGCGAGCAGCCCAGAGCGGTGCAGCGCTGCAGCATGTCAAACTTGTTGCGGTAGACGGGAAAAAAGTTATAATGGGCGGTATGAACTGGGGTACTCACTCAGCCGCTAATCATGATGCCTGTGTTTCTATCGAGACAAGACCGGATAGCAAACATTCCGAAGTAGATAATATTCTGTCGGAAATATTTAACAAAGATTGGGCGTTTTCATGGCAAAGATTAGGCAAAACAAAGATTGTTGCCGGTCCGCTTACAGAGAATGAACAACAGTTCTATAAAGGACTGCATAAAGAAATTAAACAGGAAAATATCGATTATATGAAGATTGTAGGCGAATTATATGATAATGAAGCCGATAGAACCAGATATGACCCTAAAAACCTTGAAAAATTAGACCTGATAAAATATAATCCGATTGAGAAACCGGCTATAAAAATTCTTTCGACAAAGCCAAGAGAGCTGGCATACACAGGCGAACAAGGCTCTGAAAGTATCAGAACGTACGTTATGGATAAAGTCAGCACAAGTAAAAAACTCAAAGCCGAATTGTTCGTACTGTCAGATAAAGAAATTATCCAGACAATAATAGACAGAGTTCACAAAGGTGAATTAGATGCAAAAATCATTGTAGATCCCTCTATCATAGAAGAATTTCCGTATTGCAACACGGCATATCAAAAACTTGTCGAAAATAATATACCAATCCGCCAGTACAAAACCAATACTAATATCAATCAGCGAATGCACGGAAAATGGGCAGTTTTCGACGATAAAGAAGTACTTATCGGCTCTTCCAACTGGTCTGCAATGGCTATGAACCAAAATCTGAAAAAAGGACAGAGAGAAGATTATAACCTTTATACAGAAGAAATCAATAAAGAAATAGTAAAATATATGAAAGATGTTGAACCGTTTGAAAAATTAGCCGGTTTGCCGCCGCTAAACAGGAAGAAACTTGATTATAAAGAAGTTTTAAGCAGACGGGCAAAAATAAAAAAAGCTGTTAATCAAATTAATGAATGCGGTTCGGCAAATGTAAAACTTCAGGATAAAGAATATAAATTTACGGTAAAAAATCGCTCGGATTTAAATACAATAAAAGGTTATTACAAAATAATTATAGACCGGAACAATGCAAAAGAAAAATACAAACGTGGCAACAATGAAGCAGCAATAGCATTTGAGAAGCCGTCGCTTGCGAGGGTGTTTATAAGGCAGTTTGAAAAGGATTGGAAACATTCGGAGTCGGAATACGAAAAAATTAAAGACCGCTGCTATGAAACACCGTCAATTTCAAAAAAAACGACTGCTGTTGTCGGCTCAAAATTGGATTTGGAGGGTTAAGATGAAAATAATACCGCTAAATTACCAAACAAAAATAAATAATCCTGATAAAAAATCAAATAGGACAGTAACATCACCTGTTCAATTAAATAACGCCCTAAAAAATACTCACAACATTTCCTCAGGATTATTAAAAACATACTATTGTCCATCGTTCAAAGGTGATTTTTTTGAGAATAATTACACCAGAAAGCTTGCAGGAAAAGTATATCAAGGTGTCGGTTTAATGATAAAAAACGAACTTGGCACTCCGGAATGGTATGATTTTATGAAAGTCGGCTGGAAAAATTTATCAAAAGAGCCTTTGGATTGGAAAACAGCAACTCCAAAAGATTTTTATGTATTCACACAGGCGAATGCCTTTGCAGAAGGGTATGAATCTGCATGGGTCAGGAGATTTAATTATACAAATCGAAAAAAAATGCTTGCAACTTCACACTCGATTGATTCAAGGGGAGTTAAGGAGCCGCCGTCTAAAGCGTTAAAAAAAGATGCTTATAAAGATAAATCATTTGCATCAAATATTGAAGAACTTCTGGATATAAAACATCATAAATCACTTGATAAACCTATTTTTACAAAAGATGGTGAGCTATGTCTTGATGCTGTGGTTTTTGATACTGAAACAACGGGTACTAACACATCGGACGAATCAAAAGTTCTTGATAAAATCATTCAGATAGGTGCAATTCAGATTAAAAACGGAAAGACTGTTGAAGCTACCGGCATGCGGCAGCTTATAAACCCTGAAATGCCAATTCCGGCTGCCTCATCAAAAGTGCATGGAATTTTCGATAAAGATGTTCAAGATGCCCCTGTTATGGAAAAAATCTTAAAATCGTTTAATGATGACTATCTGAATAAAAAGAACGGAATTATTGTTGCTTATAATTCTCAATTTGATATAACTATGCTTAATAATGCAATTAGGGAACATAACAGTTTTTCGGCAGATGAATTAAAACCTAAAAAATATTTTAAAGTAATGGATCCGTTTTTATTAATTCAGCGAATACATCCTTATGTCGGAACATCAAAAAGACTTTCGGAGCAGTATAAATACTTCTTCTGCAAGAATATGGATAATGCCCATGATGCATACGCAGACGTAAAAGGTACGGTAAACATGCTCAAATATTCTCTTTATTATTTAAATGAGCACAGAAAAGATGTTACGAAACCGCTGACTCAAAGGGATGTACTACTTTTTCAGAACGGTTATGAAGTTCCGAATATCAATATCAAACTTGATGCACAGGGCTGTAATTCCGCTGTTAATTTCAGGACGTCATACCGTCCTGTATCATTGAGCGTTGATAATTATCACGACGGTTATTTACTATCAAAGGAAGATATTAAATCACTGGCTCCCGAAATTGGTGAAAAAAACGTAAAACGATTAAAGAACGAAGTATCGGATAAAAAAGTTGAGATGAAGCAGCCGGGAGGACTTCCGATTAATGCTGCGGAAACCCGTCAAAAGCCCGATGACAGGGGTATGGAAAATGCGTTTTATGTAATGAAAAAGAATTTTAACAAGGTTTTAGATTATGCGGGAATTGATGCTTATGCCGAAAAATCACGCGAAGAAGTTAAAGAACTCATAACTCAGAAAGCGAAACATTATATTCATAAAGATTCAATAGATTTTTGGATGAAGAACCCAAATCCTCATGACATAAAGAACGGGAATGATTTACCTGATTTTAATATCTGCAAAAGGGTTATGCTTGAGGATATGATATAGTTTTTTTCGTTCGAAGCGGACTAAAGTTGAAATTTCATTAATAGTGACTGTTTCTTGGGA
>JAJPXE010000047.1 GCA_021205645.1 Candidatus Gastranaerophilales bacterium
ATGAGCTGCTTTCGCAGCTCCCGCTCCCGCATGTCATTTTTTGGATTTTTCCGCACCCTCGAATATTAAACAGAAAAATCGGTCAGAAACATCTGACCGATTATATTTTGTGTAGATAATCTCACTAAATTTTTGTTACAAGTGACGGAGCAATCTGTATAAACTTCCTAACCAGAGCAGAGTCCCATTGTTTGCCCGCACCTTGAATTAAAATATCGCAAGCCGTTTCAAGTCCCAACCCTTTTCTATACGGTCTGTCACTGACCAGTGCGTGGAACGCATCCGCTACCGCTACAATTTTTGCAGACAACGGTATCTGATTACCTTTTAATTTTTCAGGATAACCGCTTCCGTCTACACGTTCATGGTGGTATTTTACTATCGGAATTAAATCTCTCAACGCTTCATTCGGAGCTAACACTTTTTCAGCACCGATTACGGGATGCTGTTTCATTATATTCCATTCTTCATCAGACAGCTTATCGGGTTTTTTGAGTACGTTTTCAGGGATACCGATTTTGCCGACATCATGGAGCAATGCTCCGAGTGATATACGCTCGACTTCATCTTCCGGAAGGTTTATAGCTCTTGCAAGAGCCTCCGAATATCTTGAAACTGATGTTGAATGACCTTTTGTATAAGGGTCTTTTGCATCAATTGCACCTGCGAGTGATTTTGCTATCTCTGCAAGATGATTTTGTGAGTGGATTTGTTCGGAGTTAAATTTTTGCAACAATTCTTCTTCAAAATTCACACCCATTTGAGAATGTCGTTTTGAGATGATTTCAGCATACGATTTCAATGCGGCATCGTCCCAGAAGTTAAAATCCGTTGAGCTGATAATAGCCGACATACCGTCTTTATAACCTTTTGCCTGCGATATATACATTGCCTGCTCTGCCAGTATCAAAAGTTTTTCCTGTTCTTTTGCACATTCCGGATAAGATGCAATCCCGACCGCAACCTTGACAGGACCTACATCATCAACAAAACAACAGGAAAGACTGTATGTGATATATTCTGCAATATATTTTGCATCTGATACATCCGTATTCGGTAAAATCATTGCTATTTCATCGCCGCCGTAGCGTCCTGCAACATCCGTTTTCCTCAAGTTATGTTTAACTTTTTCGGCTACGAGTTTTATGACCTCATCACCCTTTATGTGACCGAGTTCTCTGTTAATTTTTGATATATTATTAACATCTAACATTACAACAGAAAGTTTTGAATGTGTTTCTTCCGCTGTCTGAAGTTCTTTATTCAAGCATTCCTGAAAACCTCTGTGATTGTACAGCTGAGTTAACGTATCGGTATTAAAATGTTCCATGCTCTTTTCAATAAGGTCAAAATTTTCCATCACAAGAGCGATATGATTAGCAATAAAGTTGTACAATTTTTCGGTTGTATCGACGTATCTGTCAGCTATAAGCATTACACCGACACATTTATTGACGGAAATCATAGGGATTATGCTGACCTTGTGAGCATGAAAATATGAAATATTAAGAAAATCGACATTATCCTTTGTGATGATTTTTCTTGTATAAAAACATTGTGAAACAGGATTTGAGCTGTCGGAACCGAAAATTTTTGATGAGTATATATTATCCAGTTTATCAACCAGTTTGAGGTTAATACATTTAGAAGTTTCGTTAAACAGTCCGAAAGCGGTAAATGAGCAGTCCAGATACTGAGTCATAATCTTATGTACAGCGAGGTAATAGGAATTAATATCTTTAACAGAGATAATATCAGCGATTTTGTCGACCATAGATTTATAATCGATATTAACTTTTTGTGCAGCAGAAACATTCGCCTGAGTGTTAACCTTGCGTGGTGTAGACGGCGGAGAAGCCAATGAATTAACCTTTGCAGCTAATTTAGCAGCTGAAAGCGGTGATGTCACGCCGGATTTATTATATGAAGAACCGGAACGATCTTCAAGTTTGTATGATTGATGCTGTTCCAAAATATACCTACACAATTATTATACTATATTTAACGTTAAAAAAAAATATTATTTGCCATTTTAATACAAATTATTAACAATATTTAAAGATTTGTTTACATTAATCTTGAGAAAATGATAATAGAGGCTGCGGTAAAAGCGTGGTTTTGCTCGCCTGAATAATTAAAAAGAAAAATTTTAATTTTGCCGAAAGCCCAATATTTCAATTTTTATTAAATCACGAGAAACTAATTCAAATTATGTGTACAATGTTAATAGAAATAAATACAACCGGTTTATTATTCTAATATGTAACGAAATAGTTTATAATTCTTTACATAAACTCATGTTTAGATGTAAAATTCATACAGGAGAGATAATATTGGCAAACGGATACGATAATTTTGATAACACTGAAATGAATTTCAGAAAGGATGCGCTTATTCAGGAGCGTGTCGGTTTAGTGTCGACACACATGTATAAGCAGTTTTTGGATTATCAGAATGCCACCCGGAACACAGCCGAAGTATTCGCAGAGATAATACCGGATATGAAAGCTGTTGTAGAGTCATTGAAAAAATCGTTTGCCACAAGAGGGATTACAACGCAGAACATATATGTGGAATATGATTCACAAAAAACTGTTGTAACGATTAACATACTCTGGCACACAATAAGCCTAACGACAAGATGTAATTATGAGCCTCAGGCATTGTTCAGAGAAAAACAGCAGCCGCTGTTTTGCGGCAGGATTATGGCACTAAAAGGGGTTTATTCAGATATTATAAAAGGTGCAGACGACAAGAGCGAATGTATGAAACGTCTGCTTGATAATGAAATTGCCTCATTATATGTTCCTGCCGACAAGATGCAAAATTCTGTATTTAAGATACGTCATTTATCGAACAGGGAATTTTTCCTTAATTCGCAGGATTCTGCCAAGGAGTTTGTATTAAAGGTTATAGAGATTGTATGCGGCGGCGGTGTGTATCACGAGGAAGGCACACGAAAGAGCTTTAATATTTAAACATATAAGATAATGGAAAGCGAAAAATTGAAATACATTTAGCCCTGCGGGTGAGGTGATGAACTTGCAAACTCCGGGACACAATTCATTTACCTATTCAGGTGAGGTGATTTCCTTGCGTGATTACCTCCTCACCCTGCGGAGCAGATAGTGCCAACTGCTCTGCAGACCGTGTAAAACGCTGTGCGTTTTACACCCGCTGCCGCTCCCGCAAGCGCCCGCCCCGCTTCCCTCTCCCCAAAGGGAGAGGGGAACTTTTTGCAGATAAGGTGATAACCATGCAAACTCCGGAACATAAGTCATTTACCCCCGCCTGAGGTGATAACCGCATGGATTTTAGCTGATGTTCTATCCAAATCCGGTTAAATGGCGAAATAATCCGGTAGTATAAAAACATAGGTCGGGGTTTTAACCCCGACCTATGCCAAATATCTCATAGCGAAAATGCAGATATGCACTATCCTCCGACACTTATATAGCAATTTTTTCGCTTGTCTGAATATGTCGTGTGCAGTAATTCATGCGCTTTGTGTGAATTAGGTTTCTCAAGATGTTTGTCATACAAATCCTTGATTTCAGGATTTTCATGTGATTTTCTCCACTGACCTTTTTCATCATCCTGATACAGACCCCCGGCACGTTTTTCCTTGATAGAGGAGTCATCACAGCTAATCGGTTGACCGCCGCCGTTTATACATCCCCCCGGGCATGCCATTACTTCTAAAATCTGATAATCCGCCTCTCCGGATTTTATTTCACGGATACATTTCTCCGCCTCTTTCAAGGTGTTGACTATTTTTACTTTTAATTTCTTACCTTTAAGGTCAAGTTCAACCGTTTTAACACGTTTTGTTCCTCTCATATCATCAATAACGACATTTTTAAGCTCTTCGCCCGTAACAACTTCATAAGCGGTTCTCACGGCAGCTTCGGCGACACCGCCTGACACGCCGAATATCGTTCCCGCACCGGTATATTTCCCGAACGGCGAATTCGCAGGCTCACCTTTTATACGTTTAAAATCTACACCTGCAGATTTAATCATTTTACAGATTTCCTGTGTTGTGAGAACGTAGTCTATTTCATAACTTCCGTCAGGACGTTTGAATTCTTCTCTCAACGCTTCGGCTTTCTTTGCAGTACAAGGCATTATCGAAACGCTTACAAGGTTTTCACCGGTAATATCTTCGTAATATTTCGGCAGATATTCTCTTATAATTGCTCCCATCATACCCTGCGGCGATTTACAGCTGGAAAGGTGTTCAAGCATATCAGGATGTTTTAATTCCAAAAATCTAACCCAACCCGGACAGCACGATGTGAACAGAGGGAGTTTACCCCCGTTTTGAAGCCTTGAAACAAACTCATTAGCCTCCTCCATTATTGTTAAGTCGGCGGAAAAGTTTGTGTCAAATACTAAATCAAACCCGACTGCCCGAAGAGCTGCATTTAATTTATCCGTAGAGTTTTCTCCCGGCTCAAATCCGAATAATTCGCCGACCGCAACTCTGACTGACGGTGCAAATTGAACAACAACTTTTTTCTCAGGATTGTTTATTGCATCCCAGACTTTGTCAACCTGCGATTTTATGGTAATAGCTCCGGTCGGACAAACAGCCGCACACTGACCGCAGTTAACACATTCGCTGTCAGAGAGAGATTTTCCTGCCATAGGTTGAACCAGTGTGTTACTGCCGCGGTTTGCAAAACCTAACACACGGAGTCCCTGATGCTCTTCACAAGCTCTGACACACGCGCCGCAAAGGATACATTTATCAGCATCTCTGACCAGCGCATCCGAATTGTCATCAACAGTGTGAAACTCGTCCTTTTCTGCATATCTGATACGTTTTATACCGTATTCTTCACAATATTTTTGCAGCTCACAATTCCCTGACTTATCACAGGTTAAACATTCCTTATTATGGTTTGCAAGCAAAAGTTCCAGAACTGTTTTGCGAATACGTCTTGTTTTTTCCGTGTTTAAGTGGATTTTAATACCGTTTTCAGGCGGCATTGTGCAGGAGGATTGAATACCTCTGCCCTCAACTTCTACAACGCACATTCTACAGGCACCAAACGACGTTAAATCAGGTCTGTAACAGAATGTCGGGACATTCATTCCCGCTTTTCTTATTACTTCAAGGAGATTAGGCTCGTCTGTGAACTCTACTTCTTTTCCGTCTATAAATAATGTTTTTTTATTAGTCATTTTTCATATCCTCTTATTTAATTTAACTCAATAGCCTTAAACGGACAATTATTCAAGCAGGCTTCACATTTAATACATTTTTCCTGATTGATGTGATGCGGCTGTTTGACCGTTCCCTCAATAGCACCGACAGGACAGGTTCTTGCACATTTTGTACAGCCTTTGCATTTTTCTTCGTTAATAACGACAGTTTTCATAGCCGTACAAACTCCTGCCGGACATTTTTTATCGACAATATGAGCTATATATTCGTCCTTGAAGTATTTCAAAGTAGAGAGCACCGGATTAGGAGCGGTTTTGCCCAGTCCGCACAATGAGCCGTCTTTAACGGTATGTGCAAGCTCTTCCAACAACTCTAAATCTGCAAGCTCGCCTTTGCCTTGAACTATTTTTTCAAGTATTTTAAGCATATTTTTTGTACCCTCTCTGCAAGGTACACATTTGCCGCAGCTTTCGTTTTTGGTAAAGTTCATAAAGAACCTTGCGACTTCAACCATACAGGTGTTTTCAGCCATAACAACAAGTCCGCCCGAACCGACCATTGCGCCTGCTTTTATCAGGCTGTCATAGTCCATCGGCAAATCAAGATGTTCTTCCGTCAGACAACCGCCGGACGGTCCGCCGATTTGAACCGCTTTGAACTTTTTCCCGCCGCGTATGCCGCCGCCGATATCAAAGATTATTTCTCTCAAGGTTGTTCCCATTGGAACTTCGATAAGCCCGGTGTTATTAACCTCACCGGTCAGGGCGAAAGTTTTAGTACCTTTTGATGTTTCAGTACCCATTTTTGCAAACCAATCCGCACCGTTGAGCATGATAACGGGAACATTTGCAAGAGTTTCAACATTATTAATCAAAGTAGGTCTGCCAAATAGTCCTTTGTTAGCAGGAAATGGCGGTTTTGGTCTTGGCATGCCTCTTTCACCCTCAATTGAGGCTATCAAGGCTGTTTCTTCTCCGCAAACAAACGCACCTGCACCCTCTTTGATATGCAGGTTAAATGAGAAACTGCTGCCCATGATATTTTCACCTAAGAAATTACGTTCTTCAGCATCTTTTATAGCTTTTCTCAATCGTTTGATAGCAAGCGGATATTCTGCTCTTACGTAAATATAGCCCTCATCGGCACCGATTGCAAAAGCTGCTATCGCCATACCTTCAAGGAGTTTATGCGGGTCGCCCTCCATAATACTTCTGTCCATAAAAGCTCCGGGGTCACCCTCATCACCGTTACAAACAACATAGGACTTACCGCCTTTGTTTGCTGCCGTAAATCTCCATTTTCTGCCGGTAGGGAACCCTCCGCCCCCTCTGCCCCGGAGCCCTGATTTTTCAATTGTCTCTATTACGGCATCAGGATTGTTTTCTTCCAAAATACGTGCCAGTGCTTCATAACCCCTTACCGCAATCGCTTCATCAATACATTCTGCATTAATGTGTCCGCAATTGGCAAGTGCTGTCCTTGTTTGTTTTGCATAGAAATTAATATTTTCGTTTTTAAATACGTGTTCCCCGGATTGAGGGTCGGTATAGAGCAGTCTTTCTACCGGCTTTCCGTTTTTGATGTGGCTTTCATAGATTTCTTCGACATCTTTATATCTTACTTTGACGTAAGTAACGTGCATATCAGGTATGATAACGAGAACTCCCTGTTCGCAGAAGCCGTGGCAGCCGGTCGGAACGATTGTCATTTTGTCATAATCCGTCAGGACGGAAACATCAGCACCCAGTTCTTTAAATCTTTCTATAACACCGAGTGAGCCGTTTGCAACACAACCCGTTCCGGCACAAACAAGAACTCTCAGCCCCTGTTTGCCGGCAATTTCCTGAGCTTTTTTCTGTTCCTCTTTAATATCAATATTCAAGCTTGTTTTTTCCATATTAATTTTCCTCTTTCAAAAGGGTATCTAACACAATGCTGATGGCATCGGAAGTCATTTGCGGATAGACCTTATCATTGATAACTACAACCGGAGCTAGACCGCATGCACCCAGACAGCTGACTGTTTCAAGTGAGAACAGACCGTTATCACAGGTCAATTGTCCTTCTTTAAGTCCGAGTTTGTTTCTGATTGCATTCAGAACCGGCATTGAGCCTCTGACGTGGCAGGCTGTTCCGTCGCATACTTTTATTTCAAACTTGCCTTTCGGCTCAAGCGAAAACTGGGCATAGAATGTTGCTACACCGTATACTGTTGCAGGGGACAGACCATCGACTTTTTCACCTATATAGGTCATTGCATCTTCAGGCAGATATTTGTATATTTCCTGAATTTTTTGCAACATTGCAATCAGATAAGACTTGTTATAGTCAAAATCTTCAAGTATGCTGTCTATCTCGCGGTAATTAATACTTGATTGACATCCGTTTGTCATATACATTCTCCTTCATACCTCAAACCATTGCTGATTTTTCGGTTGGTTTTGTTAAATAAACACTGTTAAATAAATAACTATACAAAGTATATCACGATAAAAACTCCATTACAAGTTTTTATGGTTGTACCGATATAGTTATTTTTATACAGCAAAATGCCGGACAAAATACAAAATAATACTAAAGTTGTAACCGTTTTATAGTTTCGGGTAATTATATTAACAGGAATAAAAATGTAAAATAAATCCTATGAAGGTTAGTGATGAAAATAATCGTTATATAATCACGCCGGCTGTCACATCAATTACAGGTACTGTTTTATCAGAGATAGTAAATCTTCTTAGCGGATTAAATTCTCAAAAGCAGGTGGTTTTTGATTTGACCGGAGTCGAGAGCTGTATTAACAGTTTTTTTGTGTTGTTGAAAAAACTCTCCTGTGAGGCAGTTATTGTTAATCCCGAAAGTACGCTTTTGGCATTGCTCTATATGAGCGGATTTGACAGGTGTGTAAAAATATACGGGGATATGCTCTCAATGAACGAAAACAGGCGGGAGCTTATAAACCGTCGGTTTACCATAATATAGTCTATGATGATTGTGGTAGTATCCAATTTTGTGCTAATTTTCTTGCCCTGTCTGTATGATCTTTTTTTAGAACAATATTACCGTTTTCATCTTTACTTTTTATATAAACCTCATCTGTTGTGTTATCCTGATAATGATTACAATAGTCTTTAATTTCAGCGTAATCGGTGTTTAATTGTTGAGTTGTAACGACTGTGCCTTTATCACCGGTGAGCGTTTTTGATAATGAAACAGTGTTATTATCGGTTTTTATAATAGTTTACATCATATCCGTATCGGGGGGGGTAACTAATTCGCATAATTATCACCTCACCCGGGGGTAAATGTATCATGTCCCGTGATTTGCAAGGTCATCACC
>JAJPXE010000038.1 GCA_021205645.1 Candidatus Gastranaerophilales bacterium
GTATATATAAACATACGGCAGTCATAAGGAGAAATGAATGGCAAGAGTGTTAATTTCGATGCCCGAGCGTTTTCTGGATGAGATAGACAACGTAGCGGCGGGCGAGAACCGTTCGAGATCCGAGTTAATTCGCGAGGCATTGCGCACGTATATGCACAAAAATCGGGTCCGAAACACGGTTCTGGCAAATGAAAACGCAGAGAAACTGGCAGCTTTATTGGATTAAGGCTAAGGAATTCGGTAAAAGACCAAAAAACGGCAAAGGCGCAAGGAAAATTATAGGAAAAATTAGGAAAATTAGGGCAAAAACTGACTTTTATGTCAGTTTTTTTATTTTATGAGGTATTTATCGACAAACAAGTTCAAACCCTTGCAATAACACATGTTAAAACATGTAACAAATTTTTATATGTTTGAAATTCTTAATAAAGAAAATACTTTACATGTTTAGGAGAGCAAAATGAGCCTTATTAATTTTGGTGATAATAGTATAAACGGCACGGAAGTTAAAAAAAGTGAACAGCAAAATACCGAAAAAACGGTATATACAAAAGAGCAGTTCACCAACAGTATTATGTCTGCAACCAGGGAACTTGATAAAAGTGCCGTTGAAAAATACTCCAATCAGGCAGCTTCTATATTTGATACGTATGATACGAATCCACAAGATCAGAAGTGGAATGAAACAGAAGCTAAACAAGGTTCATCTGTATTAGCAAGTTTCTATCAAACCATAAATAATGCCATAAAAGGTAGACAGAACACCTCACAGGCAGACGGTGTTTCCAATATTGCAGAAGTTTCTGAACCATCTGCCGCTTCGAAACTTTCTAATGTCCCAACCGGAGAAGAAGTTGAGGCGGCAAAACAAGAATTTATTAATAAACTCCTGAGTGCAAATACAGAGGATGAAATTCAAGAACTTATTGCAGGAGAATTTGCCGATATAGAAGCGGCAGGATATCAGGTAGCAAATTTTGATGCACAAACCGGTGTTTTGACAATTAAAGCTCCTGACGATCAAATTAAGACTATAAATTTTTATGAATCATTCGGTTTTGACTCATCACAATTAGCTGTAAACGGCAGCGATACAACAGGAGCCGTTAAAGATGGAAATGATACACAAACTGCTGCAAACAGATTAAATGCTGTTCTGGACAAATATTCCGAGCAGGGATATGAGCCGGTAGGTGTGCCTGAGACAAATGATAGCGGTGAACTTATCGGTACTCTGAAAAACAATAACGGAGAACAAATAAAGATAAACTTGAATACCGGCGAAGAAGTTAAAGAATAATCAGAAAAACACAGGCGAGATGAAAAATTATGGATAAAAAGAGGGCAGATTTGTTCACAAATCACCCTCTTTTTATATTAAATCCTGCCGGTCGGTATTCTAAAAAAATAGAATCCATGATAAATTAAAACTATGACCATAAACTATGATGACAGCAATAACGATGACAATCTGATTTCGGAAAGCGAATCAATATTCGAAGGGACAAAATCGATGAATTCCCCCGGAATTGAGGGGTTTAATACTGGTGCGATTGATTATGAAAGTGTAAGACGGGACAATTTTGTCGTAAAATTACTCGATACAATTAGCCGTGAACTGCTTAGCGGGCGTGAAGAAAAAGAACAAAAAAGATTCCAAAAACAAGCAGAAAAACTGCTCAAAAATGATATTGATATACTTAAACTTTTGAGCAGTTTTGGATGTATATTTGTTTATAATCAGGACTATATGGAGCTGCGGTGCGAGCAGTTTAATCTTACCGGCAAAATAAATACTAATACTGACGGCAAACTGACTTTTGATGATACTGCCATAAAAATTCTTTATATGATTACAGATATTATAGAAAAAACGAATAATATTGATAGTATTATTGACAGTCACGAACAGGACGGGTTTTATCCTGTTGGAGAGCTCACCAAACAGAAAATTATGCTTGACGGAAAAGAATGTGAAGTATTGACCGGCAAACTTAGCAATAACAACGGTGAAACCAGACAGATATATTATTACAACGGAAAAGAAGTTTTTCCGGATTAGAGAAGTTCTCAACTTCGTTTTTTACTGATTTTCTGCTCGCCGGTAGTACTGTTATCCATAGCAGAGCCGGAGTTTCTGTCCGGATAAATATGACGATAAATCCTTGTAAAAATTTATATAAAAATAATGAAAAAAATATGCACATGCTGTATAATACTAATATAACGTTGAACGTAGTTTGACGTGGTTTTCAGGCGGAACGGCATATTTATAAAACAGGAAAAATTTATGTTGTTCGGAGTATGTTGAATGAGTGGTATAAAAACTCTTATATGCAGAGGATTATGTATATTTGTATTAATGGCTGTATCTGCAGGCATGGCCGTATCTGCGGATACAGAGGACAGCCTTGCGGAAGTCAATCAGGACACTTCGACAGCAGAGAGGGTTTATAATTTTCTTGTCAGTGATGTTTATTCTGCAGCAGATACAACAGGTGTAACCGCTCCCGATACAATGTCGGTTATCGGCGAAAAAGATGATGAAACTTCAGAAATCTCCATAATTGATTATGGGAGTACTTATTCGGGGTTTACCGTTGAGAGCGGGGTTACGCTTACACTCCAAAACCTTAAAATCCAAAATGCTCTGTCAAATACGGGTGGTTCCGTTGTTAATAATTCGGGATATTTTTGCGTGTATGATGTAATTTTTTATTCTAATCAAGTCATATCATCGGAAATTATTCAAACAGAGATTATCACAAATGCGATGGTTGCCGGCACGATTCCTGATTTATTAACTTATGAATATGTTACGGGCGGCGGTGCAATATATAACGGTTCGTCCAACACGGAGGCTAATCCGTATATCAGTACAATTGAAGGAAGTTTTATAAGCAATTCCGTGACAACAAAATCAACGGAAGAAACGGGTATGTCAGCAATTATAGCGGGCGGCGGGGCTGTTTTGAATACGGGAACAATCGGTACGCTTACTGCCGATTTTACCTCAAACAGTGTCATATCAGCTTCTGTCGGGGTCGGCGGAGCGATTTTAAATACGGGAACAATTGAAGCCATATCGGGAACATTCTCTCAAAACACCGTCAGTGCGGAAATATACGCATATGGCGGAGCAATTATGAATACAGGGGTAATAAACACCATAACCGGAGAATTCAGCTCAAATACTGCAGCAGGTTCGGTATCAGGGGCTAATGCGTACGGTGGAGCTATTTATAATTCGGGTACAATAAGTACAATAGCCGCATCTTTTGACGGAAATTATGCAAGTGGTACAAGTGCCTATGCGGGTGCAATTTATAACAGAGGAACTATTGCCACTATTTCGGGAAGTTTCACAAATAATACGGTAACAGGCTCGACAGGTGCTATAGCAGGTGCTGTTTGGACTAATTCATCTATAACTTTTCTTGCTGATGGTGAAGATTATCAAATAAGCGGAAATACGGTTAACTCCGGCGGAACGACAACTAATCAAGCAATATTTGTCGCCTCTGCATCTGCTACAATTACATTTTCCGCAGTTAATGGGGGGTCGTGGATTATTGATGATTATATATCAGGTAACTCGGGATATGGGATTTATCTGACAGGTGATACTAACAGTTACATTGATCTTAACAGTACAATCCAAAATGCCGCGGTAACTGTCGGAAATATAAATTTATACATTTCATCAAGTACATTTTTAGATTCTAATACAACGGTAAATGTTACCGGCAGTGCATTTATTTCTATGGCAGATGAAAGTGTAAGTACATATACATTTAATAAACTGACTACAAATGAAGCTTCAAGTGTTTTGTTTGAGTTCGATATAGACGGAAATAGCGGAGAATGCGATATTCTATCACTCGGAATAAACTCGCTCGGCGCTATTACAGTCAGTAATATTAATTTCCTTAACGGCTCACCCGTAGCAGGTTCTTATCAGCTGCTTTCTGCACAAAATACAAATACATATCTCGTTTTAACTGCCGACAGTTATTCATATACCAATATAACACCTGTTCTCGATTGGAATGCGGATGTTAAGGCTTATAGTTACGCCATTTCATTAACCAGTTCTAGCGGAACGACTAATGATACTGTTGTAATTACGAATGTCAGCAGCGGAGAGGCTCAAGATAATCTTTCGGCTCTCAATCAGTATAAAACAACCATAAAAAGATATTTTAATTTTGACAGTGCTGATAATCAATTTGTTGTATCTGCAAATACGGGCAGCAGCGCAAATTTATCTTCTTTTACCATAAACGGAATAGCATCAGAAAGGGATTATTCTAAAATAAACTACGGGAATACCTATTCCGGCTTTGAACTTAGTACCGGCAGTGAACTTATAATAAATAATGTTGAATTTTTAAACGCCGTAACTGACTTAGACGGCGCAGTATTAAATATAAGCTGTTCAAATGTATCAGTAGATTTTTCATCAGGCAGGATTATAAACGGCACAGCTTCCGGAAATGGCGGTGCAATATTTCTCACGGGCAGTTCTTTTCTTAATCTTACAAATATTGAGTTTGACAAGAACAGTGCAGGCTCGGGCGGTGCAATTTACATATATTCGGACGGTATATATTCCGCTTATGTAACAAATATTCAAGGTTTATTCACCAATAACACGGCTTCAAATCTCGGCGGTGCTATTGCCAATAATACGGACTATACTAACGGAATAAATTATTCCGTAATAACAAACATAAGTGCTGATTTTGATAATAACAGCGTTATCACAGATACAACAGATGCCTGCGGCGGTGCCGTTTATAACACAGGTTCTATATTGTCATTGAGCGGTGATTTTAATCAAAACAGTGTTCGGTCATCAAGTTCTGATGCATTCGGCGGTGCTATTGCAAATGCGTATATATCTGTTAACGATGATTATTATCAGGGAATTATCGCAGGTATAAGTTCATCATTCACGGGTAATTATGCAGTATCGGAGAGCGGTACGGCATTGGGCGGGGCTATCTATACGGCAAATGACCTTACTTTTGTAAACAACAGCAGCACGGGTACAATGGTTTTTGAGAACAATTATGTTATTGATGCGAACGGTAAAAGCCAGAATGCTATATTTGTTGATACAACAGTATCAAAATCAACATTGACTTTTAATCTCACAAATTCATCACAAACAGTAATCAGTGATACAATAGACGGCGGCCGGTACAGTGCGGAGGATAATACGGTATACAGAGGAGTCGTTGATTTTGTTGATACAAGTTATAATATAATCGTGCAGGGTGACGGTACTTCAAAATTAACTTTTAACGATGTTTACGCATATTCTGCTGCTGATGACGGGACTTATACTCTTTCAAGCGTGATTGTTTCGGGAATAGTTAATGCAAACGTCACTATATCTGATGTTGAACTTGTAATTGGCACAAAAACATTTGCGGATGAAAATACAACGCTTACCATAAATCGAGGCTCTTTTAATCTTCAGGATGAACAATATACAACCTATTATATAAATAAACTTGTTTCAACATCAATTGTTGAATATAAAATTGATTTCAACCTTTATCTTGATGAAAACGGCGATTTGCAGTTGAAAAATGATGTTATATATGTTGGAGAAAATTCTTCCGGAACAATAACAATAATTGATATCGGATTAGATGATATGGATGAATTTTTTGAAGCCGTTGAATATATAGCACAAAATACAGAGGACGGTTATCTAACAGTTAATATTCTTAACAGAGCACAAAGCACGGATTCAATAAGTCTGGTATTGGATTTTGATATTGATGACAATCCTAGAATAACAACTATAAGTGATTATTATATACCGGAAACAAATACCTATGAAGTAACCAATAACTCATTTATCGGAGAAAAGGGGCTTGCAATTAATAATACTTCAGATTCATTTATAATCGGTATATTAACCAGAGAGGACACGCTTAATGCAATAAATACATTTAAAGCCCAAACCAGAATATTTACAATGGAAAGTTCGGAAGATACCTACACTGCAATCAGTGATGTCGGAACGACTGCTGCAGGTACGCTCACGGTAAACGGTCAAAATGCAGTTATTGATTTAGACAATTATACCGGTTTTGTCATTGAAACAGAAAACACATATTTGTATTTAAAAGATGTGACAATATCTAATTCACCTGCCGCACTGGAAGTTTTATACCTTGACGGAAACAGTGAAGATTATAATGTTGTTATTTCTAATACTGTCTTTACCGGAAATACGGTAGCTATATCAAACATCGCAGGCAGAATTTATATAAAAAATTCTGAAATCTCCGCTACGGATAACAATCAATTTAACAAAATAAATAATTCAACAAACGGGTATATTTATTCATTAGATTCAAATCTGTACAGCTCAATAGTTAACAACGGAACAATTATTCTTGACGGTACCAGTGTTTTAGGACAGGAGGGGTATTCAATAGCAATATCAGGAAACGGTAATATTTCCACAACAGATACGGCAGAATATACGGATTTGCGTTATGCCCGGATAACCGACCCTATAGACGGAAGCTACAACACATTCACCCTGAATTCAGGTACATTAAGAATAGGTACGACAACTTTTGCAAATTCAATCTTTACTGCAAATGCAGGTCTGATAGATTTGTCGGGGACAGATGACGGAACACTCGGGACAGTAGATATGCCCTATACTATTGATACATTTATTTCGTCTGATAATGTAGGATTTATAATAGATGTAGATTTTTCTCTAAATACTGCTGATAATATTGTAATAACAAATTCATCCTCGAGCGGAAAAGTTATAATCTCGCAAATAAACGGAATAGAAACCCTTTCATCAGCAACCGAAGCGGGGCATATAACAATATTAACATCAGCATCTTCCAATGTGGAACTTGAAATAAATCTTGATGTAACAAAATACATATTTTATGTTGACTCATATCTTCAAGAGGACAGGGATGAATATATTTTGTATGATACGTCTTTTGTTGGTGAAGTTCATCTTTCGACTGATGATACAGGTATATCAATTGCAAAAAATCCTGTTTATAACGGACTTGAAGAATTAAACAGAATGAGTGCTTATGATAGTGATGATGAACACGATGTAGATAAAACAAAGATAAGAACATTTGTATTAACGGAAGTATCAACTTCTCAAAACCCGTATAGACCTGATAATAATTTAGGCAGTACCTGCGCCGGAACATTAAATATAATCGGATTTTACACTATAAATGGTGACGGTGAAGTCGAACTGCCCGTAATAGATTTTTATCAAAATATAGACGGCAAAGATGTTTATCTTAGCGGATTTGAGATAGAAGACAGTGCAGTAACAACCCTTAATATTGAAAAAGTTCAAATTGAACATTCACGCAGCAGTAATAATGGTTCTTTGATATATGTCAATTCCGAAAATACGGATACCTCTGTTACCATTACCGATGCGGTTATTATAGACAATGCATCGGAAGGATTAGGTGGAGCGATTTATTCAAATAACACGTTGACTATAATTGCGGAAGAAATTGATACAATATTTTCTAATAACCGTCAAAACTTTATCAGTGAATACAGTAACGGCACGTCAAATGATATCTATCTCGGCTCGGGTACGGAACAAATACTCAATCTCATAGCCCGCAACGGAAACAGTATACAAATCCTTTCCGGTTTAGAGATAGCGGACGGTACACAGCTTATTTTAACTATCAATGACGGCTCTGAAAACAGCGGCACGGTTAATATTACACTTAACAGTAATCTCGGTTCGGCTTCAACTCCTATAAAGAGTCTAATTCTCAACGGGGGAACATTTGATTTACACGAAGATGAAACTGCAGCAACACCTCAATGCAGTACTATTTATACATCAAGCCTTGTTGTTAATTCCGATACAATTTTTAATTTTGATGTTGATTTAGAAAACAGTACTTCTGATCAAATATATACTGACAGGGTTCGCTCAAATTCCGGCAACGGGCTTATTGTAATTTCTAAAGACAATTTCAATTTTATAAACGGTACATTAGCTGATGTCGACTCTGTTAAATTAAGAATTTTAAATGTCTGTTGTGCAACAACGGAATTTATGATTTTGTATGATGAAGATATCGGCTATAGCGACACCATTCTTTTATATACAATTGATGAAGTAAATTATTATGCAAAATTGGGTATAAACGGCTCTATTATAATCGGTTCAAACCCCGATTGTTCTGATGATGTTCTGGTTAAATCATTGAACAGTACTTCATCTAAAACTTATAAATTGACAACGAACACAACTTTGTTTAACTACGGCAAAGTTGGTGATTTATCTATCAGTCAGGGTTATTTAAATTCCAAAAAATTGACAATAAAAGGTGATTCATATTCTACGATATCCACAACAAGCGAGCTGTACGGCTTTACTATTGCAGGAACTACAACCTTAGCGGCATCAAAACAGCAGATAGCCGGCAGCAAATTCACTATC
>JAJPXE010000086.1:0-1721 GCA_021205645.1 Candidatus Gastranaerophilales bacterium
ATAGTAATCATTGTAATGTGTACGATTTTGGGTGTGTCTGCAAAGCAAACAACAGATACGACCGGACAGAATGTATTGGAGCAAAAGGGTTACAGCGGCACTCTGCCGGATATACTGGACAAGTTTCAGCCGACAAAGCCTGCAGCTGGTACTCCTGTTTTTGAGGCGGAGGAAGGGTTTGATAATCCCGACACGCTTAAACCTGTTCCGAGAGATAATCCCGCTTTTGTCGATATTATACTTAAAAAAGACAAAACCTCAAAGTATGTTAACGATATAAATAAAATCATTCCGCAGGTGCAAAATCTTATCAACAGTATTGAAAACGAAGAAAATGTTCAGATGTTTGTAGCAAAAGCGACAACTTTTGATTTTTCGGTCGGTGCATTGCGAAAAAAATACGAGGGTAAGCCGGAGAGTTATTATATTTCTTATACAAAATTGATGGCACTGGCTGTCCATGCAAAATCGTTAGCAGAGTTAAGAAAAGAGGGTGCCGAATATAATAAGTATTTAGCCTATCAGGCGGCAGGTGCAATATATGCTCCCGATAATATCAACAGAGAGCTTCAATATTTACTGGAAGAATTGCAGGAAACACTTGCAACACTGCGTGAAGTTGATTAGTTTACGGGTAAAGATTTAAATTCCGGTTTTATGGTGTGGCTGCGGCAAGACAAATAATATCATTTATTGAGTTTTCATGCAGTTCATCAATCATAGATTCAAATGTTGAGCCTGTAGTGCAGATATCATCAAGCAGAAGTACGGGCATGTCTAACAGTTCGGATTTATTAACTTGAAACGCATTTTTAAGGTTTTTCATGCGTTCCTGTCTTGAGAGTTTATATTGCGGTTTAGTTTCTTTAATGCGTTTTATAAGTTTATTGTTTAATATATATCCGCTAAGTCGGCAAAATTCTTCTGCAACAAGTTTCATGTGGTTATAGCCGCGTTTTTGTTCTCTGGTTTTGTACAGTGGTGTCGGGATAACCTGAAGTTTATCGGGTAGATTATTTTTATCTGATATATTCATAAAATATTCCCACATAAATTTAGCCTGAAAGAATGCCAGATCTTTTTGTTTATGGTATTTAACCCCTCTAATCATTTTTTGTAGTTTTTTTTCGTATATACCTGCGGTGAAGATATCCACTCCGTGGATTGTCCTGTTCGGGTTATAGTCTGAGAAGTTCAGTTCCGAGTAGCATTGAGAGCACATTTTTGTGCATTCTTTATTAGAGTTGCAAAAATAGCATCTTTTTTTATAGATAAAGTCAAGCAGAGTGTTAAAAATCTTTTTCAAATTTTCCATAATAATAATTTAGCTAAAACATGTTGTTAATGGAAGTTTTTATTTATATAGCCATGCCGGAGTTTTGCTTGCGGGGCTGGTGGAGTTGCTTTGAACAGCTCCGCAACGTGCACAAAAAAATTTTTGAGATTTTTTGTGTACACTTTTTGGATGATATTCAAGGGAGGTTTGTTATTATTTTTCAAATAATGTCGTAGATACAAATATGAAAAGCCGGAAGGTTTTTCATACCTCCTCCCCAAGTCTAGTAGCCGTTCTAACAAAGACGGCTTTTTTTTTGCAGATTGCCGGCAGAGGCTGGAGGGGGTTTGCATTGGCAAAGCCCCGCAACGCCGTTTAATGCCGGCAATACAAGACGCGGATTTTCGGCAGGGCTGGGTCAGCTATGCTGATCTAGCCCGTAAGA
>JAJPXE010000086.1:1821-8392 GCA_021205645.1 Candidatus Gastranaerophilales bacterium
CGAATAGGATTTAAGAACCGTCATAGTGTTTTGCTCGCCCGAATAATCCAAGACGCGGATTTTCGGCAGGGCTGGGTCAGCTATGCTGATCTAGCCCGTAAGAGCAATTAACACGTAGACGGCGGCTAAATCCGAATAGGATTTAAGAACCGTCATAGTGTTTTGCTCGCCCGAATAATCCAAGACGAAAAATTATAATTATTTCGCAAATTCAAAAAATATGAAAATTTGACTTTATCGGCATTTTTGTCTAAAATCTTTATTAAGAATACGTATTGATATCTGGAGATTTATACAAGATGAGTGCACAACAGAGTAATATCTATAATTTGCTTGGCAAGCTAGAAGAGGCAATGGATCGAGGTTTCCCTTTATTATCAAGTTATATGGTGGTAGTTAAACGTGATACTGTAGAAACCTTGTTGGACAATATATACGCCTCATTACCTACAGAAGTGCAGGATGCCCGTTCATTGTTGAGAAGGCGTGATGAAATCCAACACGAAGCACAGCAGCGTGCGGAAAAAGTTATCAGAGATGCTCAAGCGGAGGCAGCAAGGCTTCTCAGTGAATCTGATTTGCTTAAGGCGGTGCAGAGAGAAGCCCAAAAGATTAAAGAACAGGTTATTGCAGATTGTGATGCCATGAAAAGACAAGCTATGGAAGAAGCAGATGCTATCAGAAGCCAGGCTAATGATGAAGTTTTAAGAACTAAAGAAGGTGCAAGCGTATATGCTGAACAGGTTTTAACGAATTTAGAACAAAATTTGAACCAGTTGCAACAAATTGTAAAAAGCGGGCAGGTTCAGTTGGAGCGTCAACGCAGCGAGGCTGTTACTGCTGCTTATTCAGGTAATGTTGATACAGCAGGCAGCTATAAAATGTAGTCTTTTATCATTGAATTTATAATTCGGTTAGCTTTCGGTAATATTATCGGAAGTTTTCTTTTGTCTACAATTTCCGGACTATTTTTTTTATTTTAAATTCAGGTAAATTATTTTCGGGTCGTATTTCCCATTGAATGTATCTTATCAAATAGGAAATATGTATGAGCTTAAATGAAGATTGTCTGCTGAATTATCTGCTTAAACCTGATGAACTCGCATACACAACGGAAATTCTAAAGTTAAATAACAAAATTTTAGAAAAAGAGTTTATTATAAAACCTGTTTTTAATAAAATAGATGTATCAATGTCGGTTAACAAGAGGTATGATTTTGACTAAAAAAGAATTGACAAAAGAACAGCTCCTTAATTATATAGCATATTTTCTAATATCAGCATCAATACTGTTTACAACTTTTTTGCTGGCAAATAATAAGATGATAGTTAATTTTTTTAGTGATTCGGAGAATAAATCATTTGATTACAGACAGTCATTACTGGTAAAACACAGGCATTTAAAACCCAGTCAGGATATTGTAATAATAGCGATAGATGACGGGAGTTATGAATATATATTGGACAGATATGGAGAGTGGCCGATATCAAGAGGGGTATATTCAAAGATTATAGATCGTATAGAGCAGGATAGGCCGAAAGCTGTCATATTTGATTTAATGTTTATAAAATCGTTCAAGTCTGATGCCAAATCCGATGCACTGCTCGCATCAACAATGGGTAAGTATAATAATGTATATACGGCGATAAACTTTGATAATCAGTCGGCAGATGTCAGAACGCCGGTAAAATTACCCGATAATTTATCCGTCAGGCTGAATAATCAGTCAAAAAAGGTTGATATAGAACGTAATTTCGGGTTTTCAAACTGCAGGTCAATAATATCTGAAGTATATAATACGACAACAAAAATAGGAATGATAAATATTAATCGTTCGGAGGACGGAATAATCCGTCAGGTGCCTGTTCTTGCTTATTATAACGGTCAATATTATCCTCATTTAACATTATTGGCAGGCAATGAAATACTGAATAATGGAAAAGAGATTAAGGAATATACAATTGACAAGCATTCCAATCTTCTTCTTGCCGGTGATTATAAGCTGCCGCTGACCGAAAGCGGCGAAGCTGTTTTAAACTGGTACGGAACTTCTATGTACACTTATAAAAACATACCGTTTCATAAACTTATTAAATCAATTGAGGGTGATAAATCAATTGAACATTATGATTTTAAAGACAAAATTGTATATATAGGTACAACAGCATCAAGCTTGTTTGACACAAAAAGTGTTCCGATAGACAAGATATACCCCGGAGTTGAAATACATGCCACATATATGAATAACCTGCTTGACAAATCTTTTATAAGAAAATCGGGAACAGTAACTAATGCTTTGATAATATTTTTACTGGTAATTACGGTAACATTTATTGTATTTAATTCCACTTCTGTTGTGTTTGCAACAACATCGACGGTGTTGCTTTCGAGTGCATACTATCTTGCCTCATATTACGTTATGAGTTTTTATAATCTTTGGATAGAAGTTGTTAATCCTTTATTTGTTATACTGGTAACATTTGCGGTATCGTATCTGGCAAAATATCTTTTAAAATCGAGAGATTTTGAACATCAATACAAGCTTGCAACAACTGACGGATTGACTGAATTGTATAATCACAGATATTTTCAGGATATGTTAAGAAAGCAAATTGAGAGTGCAAGACGTTATGAACAGGAGTTTTCTTTAATAATACTGGATATAGATTTTTTCAAGAACTTCAACGACACATACGGACATCAGGTGGGAGATGCTGTTTTACGGACGGTTGCATACATTTTAAAGAAGAACACCCGTGCAACGGATTATGTATGTCGTTACGGGGGTGAAGAAATGAGTATTATTTTGCCGCAGACATCAAAAGAGGAAGCTATGATAAATGCAAAGAGAATATGTGATGAGGTAGCAAAAACACCATTGAAAGTATCAAACGGTGAGGAGTGTCATATTACAATCAGTCTGGGAGTTTCGACATATCCTTATGACGGTGAAACACCGCAAAAGATAATAGAATATGCTGATAAGGCACTATATTATGCAAAAAATCACGGGAGAAATCAGGTCGGCGAAGATGAAACAAACGGTTAGCATAATCGGGGGCGGTCTTGCAGGTTCTGAAGCTGCACTACAGCTTGCAAAACGGGGGATAAATGTCAGGTTGTACGAAATGCGTCCTAAAAAAACAACCGGTGCACATGTAAGCTGTGATTTTGCGGAGTTAGTCTGTTCTAATAGCTTAGGTTCATCTGATATCACGAATGCGAGCGGATTGTTAAAAAAAGAGATGGAGATTTTAGGCGGTGAACTTATTAAGACAGCATATGAATGTCAGGTTCCTGCGGGAAATGCTCTCGCTATAGATAGAGAAATGTTTTCTGAGTCAGTAACTAAAAAAATAAAAAACACTGAACTTATTGAGGTCATAAATGAGGAAGTTACGGAAATCCCTGACGGATACACAATTATTGCTTCAGGTCCTTTAACAAGCGACAGTTTTTCCGATGCAATTAAATCTTTTACGAGGGCGGAACATCTTCATTTTTTTGACGCCATAGCTCCTATTATTGAAAAAGACAGCATTAATTTTGACATAGCTTTTTACGGGAGCAGATATGATAAAGGTGAGGCATCATATATCAATTGTCCTATGAATAGAAAACAGTATGAGAAATTTTATAATTTTCTGATTAATGCCCCGAAAATTGAATTAAAAGAATTTGAGAAGAATGCAAAGTTTTTCGAGTCGTGTTTGCCTGTAGAGGTATTAGCATCAAGAGGGTTTGATACATTGCGTTTTGGCCCGATGAAGCCTGTCGGTCTTGTTGATAAACGTACAAACAAGGAGAATTATGCAGTAGTCCAGCTAAGGCAGGATAACAGTGCAAAAACGTTATATAACATAGTTGGTTTCCAGACGAATTTAAAATGGTCTGCGCAAAAAGAGCTTGTTTCGCTAATTCCGGGGCTGGAAAATTCAAATATAATGCGTTACGGTGTAATGCACAGGAATACGTTTATTAACAGTCCGGAGATATTAAAACCTGCATTGCAGACAAAGGAACGTAAAGATTTATTTTTTGCAGGTCAAATAACCGGAACTGAGGGTTACAGCGAATCAATAGCAACAGGACTGCTTGCGGGTATCAATATGAGTCGTTTGATATCAGGAGCACAATTATTGGAGTTGCCGGAGGAAACCATGCTCGGAGCTTTGACCCGTTATATAACAGAAACAACTCATAAACATTTTCAGCCGATTAATTCAAACTGGGCTATTGTTAAAAAAATGGATATACCGCAAAAAATCAGAAAAAATAAAAAAGAAAAAAACAAAATGTTGTCAACACGAGCGGTTGAAACATTGAGAGAATACCTGCATCTGAGTTAACCACCCTCTCACCCTGCGGTGACTGTGTTGCACCCCGCCCCTGCGGAGGCTGTGCTGCACAGCAGCACCCGCTCCGTTCCCCTCCCCGTCCGGGGATGGGCAATTTGGTTATTGCCCTCTCCGTCAGGAGAGGGCAAACCTGTAAGGTATAATTCTGCGGCTGTGCTATTTGTGCCAACGAAAAAAAACCACTCGTATGAGTGGATTGTTTTCTGCATCCTAATGGTCTTTTAGTGTTTATTATATCTATCTTAGGAGTTCAAAATTTGTTGCGTTTTTAATATTATTTAGTGTTTGATGTACACTTAAAGAGTACTCTTTCATTATGACACATTATAAAATTATGTCAATACTTTTATTTTATTTTTATGGGATTAATCCATAAGTATTATAAATAGGCTCGTTTAGACGTTACATAACTTAATAAAACATAATAATTAGTGTAAAAGGTACAACAATTATTTATGCTTGCCTGTTATATTGTTAAAGCGAACACTTCTGGAGCGGATATTGGAACATGAAAGACTATCTAATCTGCTTCTTTAGCGAATTGCGCGTACCTGCTAAGGGTCCGTTGTTTGGATGACGCACGGACTTGTAATAATTCTTCAAATACGTTATCGGGAATTTTGGCAGCCATGTCAGTTTTACCAGTATTGATATCGTTTCCGCTCCCTGTGAATACATCAACTCATCAATTGTAGCCTCGTAAGCAGGTGATATTGATGATAATAATTTAAGTACATAATCGGTCAGAGTTATAACGGAATACCCCGAAACCACGCCGGTATTTACCATAATGTTTGTCATTTTAAAATCTTTATCTTCTGATATTTTGTTAATATTCGCAGGCAGGGTTATTTCTTTTTCAGAAATCCGCTCTATCGTACACCGGTTACCGTTGTATTGCACTATCATTACATTCGGTTTGGGCATGTATATATCGTCAAACTCGTTTTCCAGCAATATATTCCCGTTCATATCGCTAATACCGTATTTATAGTTTTTACAGGTTAAAAGCATATTCCCGTATAACATGTCAATTGAAGAATACTCCGGCGGAATTATTGTCTTGCCCGTTTCATCATAAAGTCCATAATCGTTTCCGTTTCCGAATTTGGCAAGTTTACCCGCAAATCTGTCCGCATTTCTGTATTTCGGCTGAATCAAAAAATCCCCGTCCTGAGAGAGCAATCCATATTTACTTTTGTAAAGAACAATCCAGGATGTTTTGCCAAGCCGTATCATTTTTTTATAGACCGGTTTTGTAATAATATTTTCACCGTTTTTTAATCCAAACATGCCTTTTTCGGAATAGACTTCAACCTTAGGCGGAGGCACGGTTTTTGAGATTTGCCCATTACCGTTGGTTATTAATTGTTCCTGTACAGCAGCAGCACCCTGCTCAGGTATAACAGCGGGTTCTGTACATAAACCCTGCTGCAAACATAAGCAAAAAACCGGTATTATTAACATCATCCTCATACAAACTATATTATCATAAAATGTAACATGTATGTAATATGTGTAATATACAATCGCATTATATTGTGCTAATATAACAACAGACCATGCTCCACGGGGACATAGCGAACCTCTCGACCCGAACGCTCAGCGGGGTGCAGAGCCTACTGTGAGGCTTGTGCGGGCATTGTCTGAAATTACGGTATCGTTGATAACTTAATATTCGCCGGCGTAAACTGTCGAACCGTGTCAGGGTGGAAACACAGCAGCACTAAGGCATTCTTTGCGGGTGGTGAACCGTTAAGAGGGAGATAGTGTCTTTTCCGGCTCTGTTTCGTACCTGTCGATAGGTAGTGGCATGGTTTTTTATAAAGGATTTTTATGAGAAAACTTATTTCATTGATTATTGGATGTGCAATCGCCTATTATCTGTATCTTAAATGGGCAGATATATTGAATTTTCTCGGCAAAGATATTGCAGTTATTTTGCTGGTCTATGTGGTTGCTCTCGGGATTATACATATTGGTGGAATTTCACTCAAAATTCTTGCGGTTGTCTTTGCAATGATTGAACCATATGCCGATAAATACTGCTATTGGTATGAAAATACCAAACTGTATAAATTCTTCCACAAAAATGAAATCAGATAGTTAGGACATGGTACTGTATGACAAATTCCGAATTTATTATAAAAAGTATCACCGGAGCCGATTGGGAAAAAGAGCTTGAAATAATTGGGTTTGATAAGTCATACAG
>JAJPXE010000080.1 GCA_021205645.1 Candidatus Gastranaerophilales bacterium
AACACAAGCATAAATAAACTCGAAAGCATATATTTCTTAAATTTTTCATCATCTGCTTTTTTATATTCAAGATATGATGAATAAATAATAAACTGGGCAATTACAAATATAATTGAACCTGTCAGAAAATACGGATTTAGTACATTTACAATCCCGAGTTTTATAAGTGACGAAATATCACTTTTGCGGTCATAATCTATTAAATAGTTCACCGATAACAGAGAGAGTAAAATTACGTAAGGATACATTCTTATCTCTATTGAATAAAGCACCTGAAAAGTGTTAACCGCCATTAAAAGCATTGCAATAAGCCCGATTTTTTTTGATGATAATTTTTCGGTAACAATATATGTTAAAGGTAAAAGTGCCATAGAAACAATAATCGATGAGAACCTCAGCACAAATTCAGAATCTCCGAAAATCCGCATAATAAAATGTAAAATATAGAAATAAAACGGTGTATGCTGCAAATCGTAAGTCCACAGGCAGTTATTAATCCCCGACGGGAAAGAATTGACCGCCGTTGCAATAGAACAACCCTCATCGTACCAGAGAGGGAAATTAATAATTGACATTCTTAAACAAAAACCGCCCAATATTATCAGAGCAAAAATCGTCCAAAATATAAACTTATTTTCCGTAAAATTTTTCCAAAACTCTTTCATAACAGCTCCCGTTATCTTTAATCAGGTATATCATTACTGCGGTAATTTTTCAGGTTTATATCCGCAGGCTTTGTTGGAACATTCAAGAACATCTCCGCTTTTGAGAGTTCGCTTAACAATAAGTGAGTTACATTGTGGACAAACATCGCCTGTCGGTTCGTTCCATAACACAAAATCACAATCAGGATAAGAATTGCAGCCGTAAAATATTATTCCCCGTTTGGATTTTCGTTCAATAATCTCACCCTTGCCACATTTCGGACAGGTTACACCCGTTGTTTTTATTATACTCTTTCTGTCCTTGCATTTGATACATTCCGTGTATCTTCCGTATGGTCCGATTTTTATATACAAATCGCCGCCGCATTTTTCACATTTTTCGTCGGATTTTTGCGGTTCAGTATCGTTTTTGATAACTCCGCCGGATTTATCAAGCGACAGTATTGTTTTACATTCCGGGTAACCTGAACAGCCTAAAAATTGCTGACCGTACCGATTTGTTCTGATTACCATTTTCTTTCCGCAGTTTGGACAGAGCTCATCACTTTCTATTCGGATTTTTTGTGCATTACTCATAACATCGTTTACCGTTTCCATAAACGGGGTGTAAAAATCCTGCAAAACCTCATTCCAGACTGCTTTTTTATCGGCAATTCTGTCAAGTTTTTCTTCCATGCCGGCAGTAAAAGCATAATCCATTATATCCGTAAACTGGCTTACAAGCTGTTTTGAAACGGTTTTGCCTAAGAATGTCGGAACAAGTGTCTTATCCTGTTTTTCAACATACTGTCTTTGCTGGATTTTAGTAATAATACTTGCATAAGTAGACGGACGTCCGATACCGTATTCTTCAAGAGCTTTAACAAGTGTTGCTTCACTGTATCTCGGCGGCGGCTGGGTGAAGTGCTGTTTCGGAACAACCTCTTTCATCTCTACTACATCACCTTCGTGCAAATCAGGGATTTTTGACTCCTGTTCAGTTTCATTGTCCTGATACAGTTTCAAAAATCCATCGAACAGAACCTTGCTTGTACCTGTTCTCAGCTCATAATCACCTGCTGTGATATCAACTGTTTTGTTTGCTATTTTTGCTGCTGACATTTGTGAGGACATAAACTTATTCCATATAAGCCTGTACAAACGGTATTGCTCATCTGTCAGGTATTTTTTAATATTTTCAGGTGTTCTTTCAGGATATGACGGTCTTATCGCTTCGTGGGCATCCTGAACATTTTGCTTGCCTTTCCCGTACGTATTCGGTGTTTCAGGATAATATTTTTCACCGTAATTATTCAGGATAAAATCCTTTGCCATTTCACGTGCATCATCGGAAACCCTTACACTGTCAGTTCTCATATATGTTATTAAACCGACTGAACCCTCTTCAAGCTCAATGCCTTCATATAATTTTTGAGCAATTTGCATTGTTCTTGAAACTCCGTAGCCTAATTTTGAACTTGCTTCTCTTTGTAGTGTTGAGGTTATAAAAGGTGCTGTAGGACGCCTTGAAGTTTCACGTTTGGTCACTTTTGTTACCGTATAATCAATATTTTTATCTTCAAGATATAATTTGATTTTCAGTGCCTCTTCTTCGTTGTTGATTTCGATTTTACTGTCAACGAATTTAGACAGTTCCGCCTCAAAAAGTTTACCGTCTTTTAAAAGTTCGACCGTAACACTCCAGTATTCTACAGGAACAAAAGCATCAATTTCCTCTTCACGTTCGCAAATCATACGCAGTGCAACGGATTGAACACGACCTGCTGAAAGATGATAATTCCCGAGCTGTTTCCAGAGTACGGGACTTAATTTATAACCTACAAGTTTATCTAAAATTTGTCTTGTCTGCTGGGCACGAACTTTATCCATATCTATCTGGCGGTAATGCTCAACAGCATAGCGGACTGCTTTCGGCGTGATTTCGTTAAATTCTATTCTGAAAATCTTTTCTTCCGGCACTTTTAACACTTCTTTAACATGCCAGGCAATAGCCTCTCCTTCACGGTCAGGATCGGAGGCAAGATAAACTTTGTCCGATGATTTTGCTAAAATGTTTAGCTTTGATACAACTTTCTTCTTCTCAGGCAGGATTACAAACGACGGCTTAAAATTGTTGTTAACATCAAAACCTAAATCGTGTTGTGACGACAAATCACGAACATGCCCTAAACTTGCTTCAATCGTGTAGTTCGGACCCAAAATCTTTTTAATGGTTTTAGATTTCGCGGGCGACTCAACTATAACAAGAACTTTCTCACCGCTCGATTTTGAAACGGCAGACTTTTTTGTGTCTGACACAATGCTCTTTTTTATTTTCTTGTTTGTTCCGGCTGCAGGACTCATTGTTTCTTGTATCTGTCTCCCGTTGTTTGCTCAATAATACCTTTTAGCTCTAATGTCGTCAACGACATTAAAAGACTGTCTGTTTTTAAACCTGTTTGAGTTTGTATTTCATCAAAACTTTTAGGCTCTATATCTATTGTATAAAGAATTTTTTTCTCGTCAATCGTTAAATTATTTTCTTTGTTATCAATATTTGCGGTTAAAGATAATTGCTGCACTCCGGTTGTCCAGTTGAGGTGGTTTAATATATCATCAGAGTTAGTGACAATTGAGGCACCTGTTTTGATAAGTTTGTAAATTCCCTCTGTGTTGGGATTTGTAATCAATCCCGGAACGCACATCAGCTCCCGCCCCTGCTCAAGTGTCAGGTTTGCAGTTATTAAAGCTCCGCTCTTCAAAGCTGCCTCCACAACAAGTGTTCCGTATGAAAGCCCCGATACTATCCTGTTTCGCTGTGGAAAACGGAATTTTAAAGGCTCAAATGTCGGATAATATTCTGTTATAACAGCTCCATGACCTGATATAATTTCTTCATACAACGACTTGTTTGACGTCGGATACGTATAATCAAAACCGCTTGCAATAACACCAATTGTTTTAAGGTTATTATCCAGTGCAAACCTGTGAGCCGCCGTATCCACTCCCGAAGCAAGACCTGAAACAACGGTTATATCAGTTCCTGTAAAACCGCTCATAATCTTTTTTAAACTATCCTTTGCATTGTAACTCATTCTTCTTGAACCTACAACCGCAAGAGTATTCTCTAAATTACAGGATAAAATATCACCTTTATAATATATAACCGCAGGCGGATCAAAAATATTTTTCAACATATAAGGGTATTTTTTATCCTCAAGTGTCAGGATTTTAATATCCCGTTTCAAAACTTCTTCATAAACTTTATCGATATCTATTTTTTGCTTTTGCTCAATAAATCGGTCGATTTTGTTCTTTAAAAGTCCTTCTATTTTATACAATTCACCTGTTGGGGCATTAAACGCCGTTTCTATATCTCCAAAATGTTCATAAAGCTTTTGTATAAATTGAGAATTTATATGCTCAATAGATGATAATGCAACCCAGTATTTTGTATTCATAATTTTTTATTTATTCTTTCGATTAATAATTTGACATTTTCTTTTTCTACATCGGGAACATCAAGTTTTATGTAATCTTCAAAAAATTCTATTGAATCCACATAATCTCCTCTGGCAAGGAATAACACTCCTAATTTTTTATAAGGCATAGCAAATTTCGTATTTATTGCCGTAGCTTTTAAATAATTGGATATAGCCCTGTCAATTTCATTATTTGCCTCGTAAGCCTGTGCAAGATAATAATATAAAAACTCATTATTTTCTTTATATTCAATAACATTTTCAAAGTTTGCTACAGCATCTTCGTAATTTCCAAGCTCAAACTGAATACGTCCCATATCATAGTAAGCATCATAGTTTTCCGGTTGAGCATCTAATATTTTTTCGAGTTCGCAAATAGCCATATCATAACGGGCATCTTCAATATAAACCCTTGCAAGCAGATGGGCAATGACATAATTATCGGTTAATTCATAACTTCCTCTCTCTAATACTCCGATTGCACCGGATAAATCACCATTTTTATAGTATAAATCAGATAAATTTATATATGATTGAGCTATAGACCGGTCAAGTTTTATTGATTTTGTATAAGATTTTTCAGCCTGTTCAAATTCGCCCAGCTTCGCATAACACAATCCCATATTATTGTAAATTTCTGCATTGTCTTCTTCATGTTCAAGTATAGAGCTGAAAACATCTATCGCCTCTTTAAATTGACCATTCTTATATAAATTTATCGCTTTATCTGAATTTTCCGACATTTTTAGAAACCTGCCTTTGAGGATGAAACTCCTGCCTGATGTATAATAGTTTTAACATGTCCTTCAGCATCAAAATGTTTAGGCTCTATAGTGACCTTAATTTTATCAGCAGTGATTTCTTTTTCGTTTTCTTTAATAGTAGAGCGTCCTATCATAAACACTTCGTTTAATTTATTCGTCACTTTATCCGGATAAGCAACTACCTTAGGACCTTTAGCGAAATATGTATCGTACCAAGCTCTTACGTTGCCGTTGCCGATAAATATACCCTGTTTTCTGTTATATTGCTGATAATTGGCTTTTAAAACGAATTCTTTGCCGTTGTCAAGCACCGTAGAACTGGTCGCATCTCCAATTGCCGTCATTTCTTCATTCGCAGCATCATAAATAAATTGATTAGCCGTTGCGTGGTGTTTTGACTGGTCAATTTTAGCCCGTCCGATTAAATCTATGCGTTTTAATTCCCCGTGGTTGTCAGTTTGAATTATTGCTTTATCAGTATATGCATTTATATCTCTGTATTTTATAGCAACAGAACCGTATGCGGTCATAATATTTGTTCTGACGTCATATTCCTGATTGTCCGCATTGATAACCGCAACCGGTGTTTTACCCTCAGTTATAATCGTCTGCGTGTCACCTTCAGCTTTGATTACTTTGTTTAAAAGCGAAAATTTTAAAATATTAGCTTTTACCTCTCTTTTTTTGTTGTTTTTAACTTCAAAGGCGTAAGGCTTATCGTGGAATGTTGCAGTATCAAGTTTTGAATTTTTAACCGTTACATCGGCTCTGTCGCCGATAATGTTAATATCACCGTATTTTACCTTTACATCTCCGTCAAATTTTATCTTGCTTTCGCTTTCGGAAAATGTCTGTGTTTTGGACTCTATAATCAAGTCCTCTGCTATAACTCCGATTACACCCAGACAGATAACCAGAAGTGATATTATTATTAAAAATTTTTTTCTATCCATTTTATTCCCTTTTCTACTTATATATTTTTGAACTTGTTGAGCCGCTTATTCTGAAACGTGAATAATTTGAGTCAATAAATGCTTTATCCGCTTCAGCATTAAAAGAATTTTTCCTATTGATTTTAACATGCCCTTCGACATTTAATTCTTTTGTTCTGATATCGTATGATAATCTGTCGGCTTTAAGTGATGTATCATCTTTCAAAACGACAAAAACATTTTCATACAGTATTATCTCCTGAGTTTCTTCGTTATAAATCCCTTTAGAGGCTTCAAAGCTCATTTCCACGCTGTTATCTTTATAGAAGTTACCCACAACATTATTAAGGTTAGCTACTTTATGGTCACTGCTATATTGTCCTGTTTCACCGAATATTTCCCAAAATTTTTCGCCGTCTTTAGTTTCGGTTAAAATCATACTGGCAACTTGAAGCTCTTGTCTGTCTACACCTGAGCGGAGCATATTTCTGCTAAAATTTGTTGTTATAACACCTGCGGTGATAAATGCCCACATCAATACCATCACAATTGCAAACGCTATTGTAAAATATGTACGCTGGTGTGTGTCCATTTTTTTCCAGTGTGTTTTTGAGCTTTCATACAAAGATTTAAACTTTGACAAAATATCCTGTAAAAATTTCATATCCATATTCTAGCACATAAATATGTTCTTCAAATAAAATTCTGAATTCACCTTTCTGACTGCTATATGAGAGAAATGAAACTGTTTTTATGAAACGGTCCTTTTGCGTGCCGCATTTTCAGCAGACCGTGCGGCAAAGCAGTTAGCACTTGCTCCGCAGCGGCAGCGGGTGTGCGGAGCGGGTGCTAACGAGAGCGGCAGTGGGAACTGGTTCCCACCCGCTCCGCCTGCAAAGCAGTTGCACTGTCTCCGTCCGGGAACTGACACGGTCTGCCGACGGTGAGGGGGCGAAAACATTTTCCCCTCTCCTTTTGGGGTGAGGGGGTTATTAGAAAATCGCACGGACGGTCACCTCACCCGCAAGTCTTGCTGCCCACTCCGGACGGAGAGGGCGGGGGTAAATGAGTAAAAAATAAAAATTTATTCCTCTCCGGAAAGAGCGGAAATCAAAGCTAAACCGTAACCTGTTAACTAATTATTACCTGTTTTCTATAAAATCTACTGCTTCTTTGTGGATTGACTCATTTATAAGTTTTAGATATTCTTTTTTCCCTTCGCTCATCTCCGGATTTTGTGCGCTTTCACGGGTTAATCTTGCAAAAAATGTTAATATCGGCAGTTTTTTATCATTATCTATTATCAGCGGCTTACCGTTAAGATTAAATGTTGACTGGGATATCATATCTTCTTTCATATCAGCACGTTTTAAGTGTAACTCCACTGTGTCCGAATTTTCCGGATCGAAAAAGTTCTTGTTGGGCAATCTTCTTCTGTAATCATCAAGGTCATTACCCTTTTCATCGTTTGTCAGCTTTGCACTGAGCTTTACTTCGGTCATATCTTTTGCACCCTGCTTTAATTTGTTATCCAAACCTAAATATAAACCGTTTTCACTGTAGTGCTTTTTGCAGATTTTTATATTTTGTATACCTGTAAAATTAATATTATTCATACTATAGTAATACACGTAAAAATATTTTTTGCCGGTTAAAAAAAATTTTTGAATAATTCGTTACTCAATTTTTTATTACGGGAGTATAATATAATTGTGTAAAACCTTTCAATAAATGAGGCAGAGTATGGATAATCAAACAGCGGTTATTATTCCTGCGAGATACGGCTCAAGCAGGCTAAAGGGTAAACCATTGATAGAAGTCGGCGGAAAACCTATTATCCAGTGGGTTTTTGAAAAAGCTGTTCAGGCAAATCTTGCAGACAGGGTTATTATTGCAACGGATAACCAAAAAATCTGCGATACTGCACTTATGTTCGGAGCAGAAGCCGAAATGACTCTTGAAACCCATAGCAGCGGCAGCGACAGAATTGCTGAAGTTGCACTAAGACATCCTGAAATAGCTTACATCGTTAACTTGCAGGGTGATGAACCTATGATTGATCCGGAAAATATAGACAGAGTTATACAACTTGTTAAAGAATACGACACGGTTGATATTTCTACTCTTGTGACGGAAATTAAAAACCCGAAAGATGTCGAAAACCCTAATCTCGTCAAATGTGTATTTGACAATAATGGTTATGCACTCTATTTTTCGCGCTCTAAAATACCGTTTGAAAGAAATACCGGTCATTCAAAATTCTACGGTCATATAGGTATATACGGCTACAAACGTAAAGCATTGTTCAAAATGACACAAGCAAACCAGACGCCTCTGGAGCTGACGGAAAGCCTGGAACAACTCAGGGCATTGCAAATGGGAATGAAAATTAAAGTCGCTCCCGTTGAGAATAAACCTATCGGTATTGATACTATTGATGATCTTAATAACTTTAAATCACAGGTTCTTGCAAAAATTTAACCGGCAGATTGTAATTTAAACAATTCAAATGACAATACAGACAAAATCGGGCGGGTGACATAAATGTCACCCGCCCGATTTATTAT
>JAJPXE010000199.1 GCA_021205645.1 Candidatus Gastranaerophilales bacterium
TTGTTACTCTTGCTCCGTCGACTTTTTGTACGGTGAATTTTAACCCTTGTTCTTCAATTTCAACAACATCGCCGACCTGTGCAATTCTACCCAGGATTTTGACGACAAGCCCGCCGATTGTCTCAACATCTTCAAAATTAAAATTATTTTCTTCTATGTCAAAGAACTCGGCTATCTCGTCAATTCTAACCATAGCACTGGCAATATAAGTATCCGGTGCAACTTCTTTTATATCAAGCTCTTCATCCTCATCAAATTCATCCTGCACTTCGCCTACAATTTCTTCTAATACATCTTCAAGCGTAACAAGTCCTGATGTTCCGCCAAATTCATCTACCACTATACCTATCTGGCTTTTGCGTTTTCTGAATTCAATCACAAGATTATCAAGTGTCATTGTTTCTGGTATGAGCATTATCGGTCTTAACAACTCTTTTATATTAATATTTTCGTCATTTTCAAGCAATTTTGTATACAGGTCTTTAACATGTAGAAACCCTATAATCCTGTCAATACTTTCTTCATATACGGGATATCTTGTATACTGGTTCTCCGCAGTGAATTTTTTAATATCTTCAACCGGTGTAACCGGTTCAATGCACATCATATCCGTGCGGGGTATCATAACCTGTTTTGCTGTCAGGTCAGAAAATTTGAACATATTATGGAGCATTTCCGCTTCGGTTTCGTTTAATACGCCCTCGTTATAGCTCGCATCGACAAGCATATCAAGCTCTTCTGTTGTATGGACAAGCTGATTATCGCAGGTTTCAAGCTTAAAAAATTCAAGTATTTTATTACCGCAGGTGGCTAAAAACCATACAAACGGTTTTAAAATAATCATCGTAAGTTTCATCGGTCTTGCGACCATAAGTGTTGCTTTTTCGGGGTTTTGCAGGGCAACACATTTCGGGATTTGTTCGCCTAAGAGTACTTCAAAATATGTTATCAAAATAAATGAGAGCGGAACTGAAATCCACAAACAGAACGCCGTATCGGCAAACGGCAGAACGATTACAAGAACGCTATGCAGAATATCGGCAATAGTCTTAGCACCTACCCAACCTAACCCGACACTTGCTATAGTAATTCCAAGTTGTGCTGCCGCAAGCATATCATTTATATCATCTGTCATTTTTAATGCCAGTTTTGCGGTAGAATTCCCTTCGCTTGAAAGCTGTTCAAGGCGGGTTTTTCTAACTTTTACCATTGCAAATTCTGAGGCTACAAAAAAGCTATTCGCTAGTATTAATAGGATAACTACAAATAAATTAAAATATATACTCTGGGTCATTTCCCTTGTGTTTAAACCTTTCCTATAATCAATAAGTAAATTTTAATATATACAGATAGAAAATGCAATATATCTTATCTTCCGGTTGAAATAAATTGTTGATATAAATCCGGACGCCGTTCTTTTGTCCGTTTAATTCGTTCTTCTTTTCTGTATTGTTCAATATTAGCGTGATTTCCGCTCAACAACACTTCCGGAACTCTCAGCCCTCTGAACTCTGCCGGTCTGGTGTATTGAGGGTATTCCAGTAATCCGTTTTCAAAACTGTCTTCTTCCATTGATTCAATCTTTCCGAGTGTGCCGTCTAATTTTCTGCTTATGCTGTCAATAAGGCATAGTGCCGGTAGTTCTCCGCCTGTCAGAACAAAATCACCGAGCGAAATTTCTTCCGGTTTAATAATTTCCCTTATCCTTTCATCAAACCCTTCATAATGACCGCAAAGTAAAATAATCTGTTCATATTCCGACAATTGCCTGCATATATCATTATTGAAAGTCCTGCCCTGCGGACTCATCATCACCGTGATTGAGTTTTCGATTTTTTCTACAAAATCATAAGCATCAACATAAGGCTGAACCATTAAAACCATGCCAGCCCCGCCGCCATATGGCGTATCATCAACTTTTTTGTGCTTATCAAGCGTATAATCACGGGGATTTATTGTGTTAACGGTGATTATATCAGCCTCTGCCGCACGTTTGATTATACTGTGCGAGCACGCCTGCTCTATCATTTCAGGAAACAATGTTAATACATCAAATCTCATTCAATCAACCCCGATATATTTTTAACGATTACTTCTTTTTTGTTGATATCAACATTAAGAACAATAGCTTTAACAAACGGAACAAGGCAGACTTTTCCCGAATTTGATTTTACGGAAAGCAAATCACTTGCCCCGTTATTTGATACCCCGATTATGTTTCCGACAGGCTTACTATCAGTAAAAACTTTCATACCTACCAGTTCGTCAATCAAAAATTCGTCCTCTTCTAAATTCTCTCTTATTGTGGTTTCATCGACAAAAATCAGACAATTTTTGTACTCTATAATATCATTAACTGTGTCAATCCCTTTAAATTTAAAAATGGCAAATTTATTGTTAAACTTAACATTTGTGACAACAAAAGGAAGATACTCATTATTTTTGAGTATATAAACAACACTCAGAGTACTGATAAACCCGTGCTGATTTTTAGAACAACCAACCTTAGCCTCTCCTTTGATACCGTGAAAATTCAAGATTTTTCCTACAGAAACAAACTTACTCATCTTCTGTTTTTTTAGGTTTTCTTCCTCTTTTTTTAGGGGTTTCTTCCACTTGAGCCTCTTCACTTACAGCAGTCGTTTCAGTCGTTTCTTCTTTCTTTTTGCGTCCCCGTTTTTTAGGTGTTTCCACAGCAGGTTCTTCACCTGCTTCAGCTTGTTCCGGTTCGGGTTTTTCTTCCGCCTGAACTGCTGTTGTTTCAGCTTGTTTTGGTTCAGGATTTTCTTCCGCCCCTGCTGCTGTTGTTTCCGGTGCTCCGGCTTCTTTTTTAGGGTATTTAGGAACCATATAATCAGCCGGTTTGTCAGGTCTGTCTTCATTCCATCTGTCAAGTCCCATTTGCGCGCGTATAAGCTTGATAGCAACGTGAACCCGCCACTCATCGACTCTCAGTTGAGCTGCAATAATCTTGTGGCAACCGATTGGAGGGAGCGGAAGCAGAGGTGTATATAAACTCTTGATAGCTGTCATCTGGTCAGGTGTAACCGCTAATTTCCGCTTCGGGAACGGCAATTTCGGAAGCATGAGCTTTTGTCTTACAAGGTTGATACCGAAGAAAACTTTTCTCGGTTCAATTTCCAGATGAGCCCCGATTGTTTCATGTGCATCAGGATTAGGCAGAGGAAGCATGGTCTTATAGAGTGCTTCAATCTTTTCTAACTGCTCCTTGCTGATAAGTAGCGGTTTAGCCTGTTTTTTAGGTCTGTTATTCGGTCTTCTGTTACCGCCCTGTTGAAATCTGTTGTTAGGACGTCTTTGCTGGTAGCCGCCGCGATTATCGCCTTGAGAACCATATCCGCCCTGACGGTTATACCCGCCCTGTTGATTTCTGTTATAACCGCCGCCCTGATTATTATAATTGTTGCTAAAGTTACGCCGCTGCTGGTAACCCCCACGATTATCATTTCTGTTGTTATCGTAGCGTCTATTATTAAACGAACGATTGTCACCGCGATTGTTATCATAACGACGGTTGCTGTCATACTGACGCGGAGCATTTTCCCGCCGCTCCTCTGTCGTATATGAGCTGTAACTCTTTAATTGTTTATCTTCCGTGCTTTCTTCCGCATTCTTCTCTGAGTACAAGCAATTCGGACAAATTACTCTCTTGGGGTTTTTTGTTTCAAACTCAGCACCACATTTAATGCATTTATTTACATACATAATACAAGCCTCTTAATTACGGTAATTTATAATAAAAAATAGCTGTCCTCTTATAAAAACAAAAGACTATCTACATGTATTCTACTACTAATTTCAAATAATTTCAAGCCCTTATTATAATTTTATAAGAATTTCTAAATTTTCTAGCCGACTGTACTATAGATATTACCTGAACAGGTAGTTATATTTTCTCAAAAAACTGTTTATATTTTTACTATGCTTATAAAAGAAAAATATGTCATTCTTGATGATATACCTGAAACACTAAATCTAAACACAGAATTATGTATACTAAATTATAATATAATACCGGTGCTTGAGCTGACCATTAAATTGATAAAACATAATCAAAACGTAACATTCTGGGTTGCAACAAAGGATTTTTCCAAAGAATACGTTCAGACAGCAAGCAGATTGGGAGTGAAAAATATTATCCCGCTCCCGATAAAAACAGAGCTTATTGATGACTTTTTTGTTACCAAAAATGAGTTTTATAACGATGAAAACGGACAAAATTTTTCAAAACTGGAAAATTCAAAAGTGCTGATTGTTGATGATAATGAATTAAATGTCAAATTATTATCGGAAGTTTTGTGTGATTTAGGCATACAGATTACAACATGCCTGAACCCGATGAGTTCACTTGAGTTGATTAAAACAGAAAAATTTGACTTATTTCTGCTTGATATCCTTATGCCGAATATGTCAGGGTTTGAGTTGGCGGAGGAGATTAAGAAAACAAATAAAAACTTGAATACCCCGATAATATTTATCAGCGCTATTTCCGGAACTGAAAATATTCTGAACGGATACAATCTCGGGGCTTGTTCTTATATTGAAAAACCTTTTCACCCTAATATAGTTAAATCCCAGATATATAATATACTCAAATCCGAAGAAAATAAACGTGAAATTGAGCGTGAAAAAGAACATTTTGTAGCAACATTGACTCACGACCTAAAAAGTCCTATCAATGCTGAAATCAGTGCTTTAAAATATCTGTTAAAGAAAAATCCCGATGAAATAAAAACCATTCAAAATGAGTTATTATCGGATTTATTAAACTCTGCAAAGTATATGCAGCTTATTACGGACAAAATTCTTTGCCACTATAAACAAAAAAATAATAAAGTGGAGCTTCACAAAGAAGACACAGAGTTTGCAAAGTTGATTATATCGAGTATAGAAGAAACAAAATATCTTGCGGGAGAAAAGGATATTCGCATTTGTTTTTCAGATAATACTGATAATGATACCGTCAGGGTTGACAGTATTGAGATAAAACGTGTTTTGAATAATCTTATCTCTAATGCTATAGAATATTCAAACAAAAACGGTATTATAGATATAATCCTTGAAAAAGAGGGTAAAAATTTCATATTCACTATACAGGATTACGGGATAGGGATTGATTTATCAAATAAGGGTAATGTTTTTGACGAATATGTGACATTTTCAAAACAGCAGAAAAGGACAGGTTTTGGTTTAGGTTTAAATATCTGTCAAAAAATAGTAGAGGCGCACAATGGCAGGATATCAATATCAAGCCTGCCTGAAACAGGTACAACTATAACATTCAGCATACCGGAATAATAACTAATCAATGCGAATGTAATAAAATTACAATTGTGTTACATTCGGGAGTGACAGAAAAAGAGAAGTGCCCGCAATTTAAACAGGCACTCCTCTTTTTGGTAATCAATAATATTATTTCTTTGTCGTTTTTTTCTTCAGCGGTTTTGAAGTATTATCTTCAACCGTTTCTTGTTGTTCTGTTGTTTTAGAAGAATTGATATTACCGGATGCTTCTATATTGTCACCATCTGTGTCGTTAGTTTTTTCATCAGGTTCTTCATCCGATATTTCATCAGTTTCCTTATTATCATTTTCTGAAGTGTCAGACTTTTCCGCATTCTCACCACATTTGTTATCTTCAACAGAATTTTCAGTGGTTTCCGTTTCAGAATTATTGTCTGAATTATCCTCACTTTCGGAATTCATTTCTTCAAGTTTCTTTCTTTCTTCATCTTCTCTGTCTAAAATCTCTTGTATTTCTTCTTCATTCTTTGCCCTGATTACAGGTATTGATAACATCAATGCCATCTGGTTGTCTTCATGTTCAAAATTTAAGTCCAGAAGTTCTTTATCCAGCTCAACATATTTCGATAAAAGTTCTATAAGTTCTTTTCTCATTCTGTCCATTATTGCAGGAGTCAGATTTGTTCTGTCCTGCATTAAGACCAGTTTCAAACGGTTGCAGGCAACATCTTTCGCATTGGCTGTTTCCGTATCGGTTTGATGAAAAAAGCTTACAACCTTATTATATAGATTGGCAAAAATATCTTTCATTTTATACCTTGCCTTTCTTGAAGAAATTTTTTATCTTTTCTATAAAACCCCTGTGTTCCGTAAGGTCAAGCAGCGGTACTTCTTTACCCGTAATCCTTTGTGCTACGTTTCTGTACGCTTTGCCTGCCATTGCGTTTTCATCGTTAACTATAGGCTCACCCTTGTTTGTTGATGTGATTATTCCGGTATCTTCAGGTATTACTCCTAAGAGTTCACAGGATAATATTTCTACAACATCTTCTACACTCATCATGTCGTTTTGTTCAATCAGTTTCGGTCTGACCCTGTTGAGCAGCAGTTTATAGCTTTCAATTTCTTCTCTTGCCTCTAACAGACCGATAATTCTGTCCGCATCTCTTACGGCTGACATCTCGGGTGTTGTTACAACTATTGCCTCTGTTGCACCGGCTACGGCATTCTGAAATCCCTGCTCTATTCCTGCAGGACAATCTACAAGTATATAATCATTGCTCTTCTTTAATTCATCACATATTTCTTTTAGCTGTTCTGATGATACGGACGATTTGTCCCTTGTCTGAGCCGCTGCAAGAAGTGATAAATTCGGATTTCTCTTATCTCTTACCAGTGCCTGTTTTAGCTTGCACCGATCCTCTACTACATCTACAATTGTATAAACTATTCGGTTTTCTAAGCCCAGAAGCAAATCTAAATTTCTTAATCCTATATCAGTATCTATCAATACCACTTTATTACCTAATTTAGCCAGAGCGGTTCCGATATTTGCGCTTGTTGTCGTTTTACCGACTCCGCCCTTTCCTGATGTTATTACTATTACACGGCCTGTCATTAATCTTCTCTCCTTAATGTTTTATATATAACTATTCGTTTATTCTCTATTCTGGCTTCTTCCGGTGTGAATTCATTCGATTTTTGGACATACGGAACATTTACCGTGTCGTTTCTTCTTGAATAGAGATGCGCTATTCTTAATTGAATAGGATTTAATTTTAATGCCCTGATTTTTGCATCGGTGTTGCCTTTTGAACCGGCATGAACTATACCGCCGAGTATTCCCCATACTGTTATATCACCCGTGGCAATAACTTCACTTCCCGGGTGTGCATCACCGATTATAAATATATTCCCCTCATATGATACCGTCTGACCCGAACGCAGTGTCTGACTCAAATATAGTGTAGGTAAATCGGAGGTGTTTGATTTTATCAGTTCTATACCTTCAGGAGTTATACCTTCTGTATCAAGAAGAACATACTTATCTTCTTCTGTTTTTTCTATTGTTTCAGTTACTTCATAGTCTTCAAATTTATCTTGTGTTTGCTGCGGTTTTGCAAACACTTCAAATTCTTCTTCCCGTACGGATTCCGTAACACCCGTTACTCCAAAAGTTACATCAAGTGCAGATTGTACCTCCTCTGACGGTCCCATATCATGCTCACTCTCAAATTCATTATATACGTTAGTGTCCTCAATGGTATTTGTTTTAAACAAGTCAGAATTTTCAATATTATTTATTTCTTCTTCGCTTAATTCTTCCTGTGCTTCATAAGAGTTTTCATCGGATAATGTTTGAATATCGTCTAAAAATTCCTGTGTCTGTTCTTCAATATTCTCACTTTCCACTTCCGGCAGGGATTTTGTATCAGTGACAAAATCACCAATGGAATTTAGTTTCTTAAGCTGTGCAAATGAATTTAATTCTTCCGGCTGCTCAATTTCTTCTTTCTGATTTTTAGGCTCTGTATCCTGCTTTGTTTGATATGGTTGTTCACCATCAGAATAGTTATCGACCGTCAAACCCAGACCGACAGCAGAGGCTTCCGTCATTTCAGATTTCGTCTGTATGCCGGATAAATTTGCTTCCATTGTTTCTATCAGGGCTTTTATACTCAACAACTGTGATTGTTTTAAATCTACTTTACCAAGGTTTAAAAAAACATTTTTGCCGGAAATTGCATCTGTTTCCAGAACGGCATTAATATTGATGACTAAATCAGAAATACTGACTGCATCACTTAAATCAATGACTGTTTTCTTTTTATCATTCATTTTCTAATATCCATATTAACTAATACACTTATAGGAT
>JAJPXE010000230.1:0-1263 GCA_021205645.1 Candidatus Gastranaerophilales bacterium
TAAAAAACGGCAAACTATATATTTACCGCATCACAACCATAAATTTGGTATTGAATTAATATTTTAATTCAAATTAAATGTCCGGGCCTTTTAGCCTTATTATTTCTGTAGAAGTCAACAGATAAACCGATACCTGCTCCGATAGCTGCACCGAGAACAGCCGTTTTTGCTAGTATAGTTGGAGAAGTAAATTGACAAATAAAGGTTTTTAATGTTTTTGAGACTGTTGTTTTTGAAAAATCTATCTGTCCGGCTAAATTTTTGGTAAAACCTTTAATGAATTTTTTTTTATAACCAATAGTCGGATTATTACCTAAAGTTAATTTAATTCCGCTTTTAATAATACCCGCACATGCTAACAATGAGCCGGAACAAGCAGCTGCACTTATCACAGCCCCCCTTTTTGTTGCCTGATAATTTGCTCTGTTTGCTGTATTTTTATATGATACACTTTCCATAACATCATATCCTTGAATTATTCTACACGTTATTTATTTGAAAAAATCTTAAATGCTTTTTTTGCTATAGGAGCCTGTAAAAAAAATTATGATGAAGTCTTAAATTCAATAATATTCTAAAAAATTCGCCTTAACAAAACTATACATTTGAAGTCATTTGAGGCCAGGGCAAATTCAGTAATAATACAGATAGGTGAATAATTGAGTTTATGGAAAAATTAAAATTTTTCGTTTTGAAATTCCTTTTTGCTCACAGAGTGTCGCCTGCTGAGCTTTGCTCCTGCCGGCTCCTTTTGTTCGCTTACCGGAACGGAGTCGGTGTTAACGACAACGTCGTTAACACTACGCTCCGGACTATCGTCCGTCCGGAATTTCGCTGTCTTAGATTATTCGGGCGAGCAAAACACTATGACGGTTCTTAAATCCTATTTGGATTTAGCCGCCGTCTACGTGTTAATTACTCTTACGGGCTTCGGGCTTCGTCCTCACCCTACCGAAAATCCGCGTCTTAGATTATTCGGGCTGCCGCAAAAGCATGGTTTTGGCGCATCTCAATTTCAGGGATTTTTCAGCCCCCTCAAATAGTAAAAATAGTAAAAAAATAATTAGAGCTTGAAAAGAAAACGATTTTGGTATATATTTAGAGTTGCTTAGAGTCTGTGAGGTATTATTTGTGTTGCAGGCTCGTGGCGGTTGGGTTTTTGTGCGGTATTATACGCAAAAAAATTAAATAGTAAGATAACCGTAGGTTCGTGGCACTCTGCCGAGAAAAATGATTAAGTATCATTTTTCGAGAGGGGTAGCG
>JAJPXE010000230.1:1363-8092 GCA_021205645.1 Candidatus Gastranaerophilales bacterium
GCTACCGCCGCCACCGCTTGACAATTAAATAGTAAGATAACCGTAGGCTCGTGGCACTCTGCCGAGAAAAATGATTAAGTATCATTTTTCGAGAGGGGTAGCGCAGAATGCAGCTACCGCCGCCACCGCTTGACAATTAAATAGTAAGATAACCGTAGGCTCGTGGCGCAGCGGTAGCGCAGAAGACTCTTAATCTTTTGGTCGTGGGTTCGAATCCCACCGGGCCTATTTTTTATGCAATTGTTCTGTTTATGTGCTCTTTGACAATTCATTTGTGTATTTTTATCAACAGGACATTTGATTCAACCTTATCATACCGGGCAGAGCAGGCAAGTTGTATTAAATTCGCCGGAGAATATTTTTATACAGAAGAATATACATTTGTCGAATATGTTTTTGTTTGTTGCAAATTATAATGTAGCTATGAATGTTGTCAATAAACTGTTAACGGCATTAGGGCATAGTACAAATCTGCATTATGACAAATGGGCTGATTGTCGAAAATATGTTTCGGGTCACAAAAAGTGGATTGCTAACATATTGCCTTACGAGCTTTTGGAGCGAAATATAAAAAGCAGTGTTGAAGCCATACTGACTTTATGTGAATGTGAAGAGTTTTATCACAGTTTTCCCGAAACGGTTTCAACACCAAATTATGGCGATAAATGGGGCAGGTGTGCAAATTATATAGAGCTAAACAATCGTGCAATCGCAGAAATGAGGGGTGATAGATGTTCTAATGGTATTTTAAGCTCAATAAAAATGCTGCCTGCAATACCACCATCTGCTAAGAGTTGGGCTAACTGTGTTATTCTTTCTCAGATTTTCCCGAATATATACGGTGACGGGTATAATAAAGGGGTGTTTGAGGAAAATTCAATTTACGGAATTCGTTTAAATGCCGGATACAGCAGTAATATTATTGACTTTTCAATAGTTGAAAGAATATCGCCGGAGGAACAATTGCAGGTTTTTAACCATTTAGCAAATTTTAGAGGGATAAAAACCGGTATAAGAACAGTTATATCGGCAGACCAGATAAAAGCGGCTTATTATAATCGTTCTGATGAAAATTTCAATTGGAAAAATTCAGCGCATCAGGAGCTGTTTATTCAGGAGCATGTTAAACTTGTTGATTTAGGTTTTGAGTGTTTTTTCATAGATTCAGCAAAACATATCGGCGGATATGACTGCGGGAATTATTCCGGTGTCGGAGCACTGCCTGAATATTCTCAGATGCAATACATAATTGACAGTATACGAAAACGCAGCGGTAATACGCATTTAAGTTTTGTCGGCGAAAAAAGTACGGGAGATTTTGAACGATATAAAAATCTCGGATTAACGACAGGTACGGCATTTATATCATCCGATGATTTTAACAGTGTTAAAAATTGGTCAATGCAATTCAAATATAACAGAGAATATGCACCCGGAATTGAGGTATCTAATGACAACGATAACGGCGGCTCGCGTTATGAGGACAGACTCAACCGGATTAACACCTGTCTTTTTGCTTATGAATACCCGAGTGACAAGCTGCCTACATTCATGCAGACAGAGGACTTGTTTCCGCTGCGTTATGACACATCGACACATCATCTTATGATGACAAATCCTTCATATTCGACGGACGGAACACCTTTAAGCCACTGGAAGAATTTATTTTCAACAGATGATGCTGCAGCTTATAATGCTAAAGTCGGTGAATTATTTTCCCATGCACTCAATCTTTGAGCTGCTATTATTAAGGTTATATAAAAAATACTGTTATTTGCGTTATGAATGTTATACTATAATAAATATACGCAATATAATGGGGGGAATAATGGGAACAATCTATATAGTTGACGTAACGAACAGGGATGGTGTTCAGACATCAAGATTGGGGTTAGCAAAGCTCCAAAAAACAATAATAAATCTTATGCTTGATGATATGGGAATAACTCAATCTGAGTTCGGGTTCCCGACTACGACGCACGAATTAAACTACCTTAATGCAAATCTTGTGCTGGTAGACAAAAATGTTATAACCAACACCCGTCTTTCGGGCTGGATGAGGGCAATAAGCTCAGATGTAGAGAAGTCATTCGCAAATGTACCCCGATTAAAGCATTGTAATCTGTCGCAATCCACATCAGAGCAGATGATTAATGGCAAGTATCTTGGTAAAAAGACAGGAAAAGATATAATAAGGATGACCTGTGAGGCGGTAGAATGCGCTAAGGACAAAGGGGCTTTGACTATCGGGGTTAATGCGGAGGATGCATCCAGAAGTAATATGGACTATCTTATAACGCTTGCAAAAGAGGTTAAAAAATGCGGAGCCGACAGGTTCAGATATTGTGACACACTCGGTTATGAAGATCCGGGAACGGCATATAAACGTATTTATGAGCTTGCAAAGTCAGCAGAATTACCGGTTGAAGTGCATTATCATAATGACCTCGGTATGGCTGTTGCTTGTTCTGTAATGGGAGCAAGAGGGGCAATTGATGCGGGAGCAGACACTTATATAAATACCGCAATTAATGGAATGGGTGAGAGAGCAGGAAATGCAGATCTGGTATCCTGTCTGCTTGCGATACTAAAATCGGCAGGATTTAAGGGTAAGGGGAAATATCATTTGGATGAGAAAATAGATTTAAGCAAGGCATGGAAGCTTGCAAAATATACTGCCTACGCATTCGGGGTAGATATTCCAATAAACCAGCCTGCTGTGGGTGATAATGCATTTGCGCACGAATCGGGGATACACGCTGACGGGGCATTAAAAGACAGGCGGAACTATGAGTTGTACGATTTTGAGGAGCTCGGACGGGGTGAGCCTGAAATTATTGAAACAGGAAGAATGATTACAACAGGAGAATACGGCGGAATTAAAGGATTCAGAAATGTGTATGACAAACTTGAAATTGAGTTTAAAGACGAGCACGAGGCGCGAAACATACTGGAGCTTGCCCGTTATGCTAACGTACACACCCAAAAACCTTTAACTGAAAGTGAATTAAAGTTCATTTATTATTATCCGGAAATAGCAGCACGGGTGATGACAGTTTCGCCTTATTATGAACCGATAGGTGCATTGAAAGACAGAGTAGAGGCTAATCTGCTTACGCTGCCAAAACATATTATATAAGAAAGGCGGGGATGGCTATGGGATTAACACTTGTTGAAAAAATATTATCAGAGCATGCAGGACGAAGCGTTCATGCAGATGAATTGATTATATCAAAAGTTGATGTATGTGCAGTTCAGGACGGCACTGGACCTTTGACGGTTCAAGAGTTTAAGAAACTCGGCAAGGAAAAATTGAATAATCCTGAAAGGACTATACTTTTTATAGATCATGCATCTCCGAGTCCGAGAAAAGAGCTGTCCAATACTCATATTGTACTCAGAGATTTTGCAAAAGAATACGGGGCTATATTATCTGATATTGGTGAGGGCGTTTGTCACCAACGATTAGTTGAGAGTTATGTAAACCCGGGAGAGGTGCTTGTAGGTGCGGATTCACACACCTGTACATCGGGTGCACTCGGAGCATTCGCAACAGGCATGGGTTCAACCGATGTTGCGATTGCGATGGCCCTTGGAAAGACCTGGCTCAAAGTTCCCGGAACTTTTAAAATTATAATCAACGGTGAACTTTGTGAGGGTGTTTGTTCAAAAGACTTAATGCTTCATATAATCGGTTTAATCGGTGCTGACGGTGCAACATACAAATCGCTTGAATTTTGTGGTTCAACAATAGAAAACATGTCAATGTCCGAAAGGTTTACGCTTTCAAATATGGCAGTTGAGGCAGGTGCAAAATGCGGATTGATTGCAGCGGATGATACAACAAAAGAATATCTTATATCTCGTGGCAGGGGTGATAAATACAGACAAATAAAGTCAGATGATGATGCAGTCTATGAAAGGATAATAGAGATTGATGCTGCCGGTATAGAGCGCACGGTTTCCTGTCCGCATACGGTCGATAATATAAAAACGGTTAAAGAACTGGATAACATCAGGGTCAATCAGGTTTACATAGGCACCTGTACAAACGGGCGTTTGGAAGATTTGCGGATTGCGGCAAAAATACTAAAAGGCAAAAAAGTTCATAAAGATGTTCGATTGCTAATTTGTCCCGCCTCGCCGGATGTATATAAATCAGCATTAAAAGAGGGTTTGATAGAAACCTTTATGGAGTCGGGTTCTGTTATATTGCCTCCGGGCTGCGGACCTTGTGTTGGTGTACATGCCGGAGCACTGGGTGACGGAGAAGTCTGTCTTGCAACACAGAACCGGAATTTTCAGGGCAGAATGGGCAATACTAAAGGCGAAATTTATCTTGCATCGCCATATGTTGCGGCATACACGGCAATTAACGGATATATTTCCGAAAAATAACTTAATAACTTTACCCTTCGTAATATTATATGGTAAAATAAATATTGTTAAGTTATAATTGTGAAAGATTAAGAGGAAATTTTTGTGGGTGTAAGTGAAGTGAATGATAATATTCTATCTCCGCAGGATGTAAGAAAGATTTTGGATAGTGACAATATGGAAATAGTAAGGCTTTGCAAAAAGGCCGATATTTCTCCGCGAAAAACAGATGACGGCAAGACATATTTTTCGCTTGATGATGTGCGTGCACTGAAACAGGTTAAGGAAGGGAATAACCCTAATGCGCCGGTGATTTCTCAGAATGCTTCACAATTAGTCGTTGACAGTCTTTTAAAATCTCTGCACAGAATGGAAAATAGTATTACTGACTCGGTCACAAAAATATTGGACGAGCGGCTTGAGGGTATGGACGAGGTTGTTGTTGAGCTTATCAGATGCAAAACCGAAAACGAAAACCTTAAGAATCAGATAGAAGAACTAAATAAAGAAAATTATTCTCTTAAGAAAGAAAGTGCCTCATACAAACCGTTCCTTTTTGGTTTGTATACAAAAGAGGAAGTTCAACAAAGTTTATTTTAGTTAGTTAAAAGGGTACAATAATGACAGCAGCAGCAAAAAAAACGGAAGAAAGCACAGGAATTTCAAGTGAGCGGGCAAAAGCGTTAAATCTTGCAATAGAGAAAATAGAAAAAGATTTTGGTAAAGGCTCAATAATGAAATTGGGTGATAAGACGACGGTAAATGTTGATGCAATCCCGACAGGAGCGTTATCATTAGATGTGGCACTCGGCATAGGAGGAATTCCGAGAGGACGTATAATAGAGATATACGGACCGGAGTCTTCCGGTAAAACAACACTTGCGCAGCATATAGTTGCGGAGTGTCAAAAGAAAGGCGGCATAGCGGCGTTTGTTGATGCAGAGCACGCACTCGACCCTGAATATGCTAAGAATTTAGGTGTTAACATAGATGAGTTATTGATATCTCAGCCTGACACAGGAGAACAGGCACTGGATATAACGGAAGAACTTGTACGCTCCGGAGCTGTTGATATTATCGTAGTTGATTCCGTTGCAGCACTTGTCCCGAAAGCTGAAATTGAAGGAACGATGGAAGATCAGCAGATGGGCTTGCAGGCAAGATTGATGTCAAAAGCCCTCAGAAAACTTACGGGAGTTATAGGCAAAACCAACACAACGGTTATCTTTATCAACCAATTGAGGCAGAAAATAGGTGTAATGTACGGTAATCCTGAAACAACGACCGGCGGTAATGCACTGAAATACTATGCTTCTGTTCGAATGGAGATTAAGCGGGTAGAAACACTAAAAGGTGAAGGCGAAGATGTGGGGAACCATGTTCGGGTCAGAGTGTTGAAAAACAAAGTGGCGCCGCCATTCAGAACGGCTGAATTTGATATCATTTTTGGCAAAGGTATTTCTAAAACAGGTAACATTCTTGATGTTGCAGTTAATTTGAATATAGTCAATAAAGCCGGAGCCTGGTTCAGCTATAACGATACAAAACTCGGACAGGGCAGAGAAAAATCAAAAGAGTTTTTGGATACAAACCCTGAATTGCTTGCAGAGGTTGAAAAGCTGGTAAGAGATAAGCTCGCTGAAAACTAGACTATAATTGTAAAATAATGTAAAACTTGTTCATATTATTGGCAATTTTTCCATTTGAGGGTTGTTGATTGATGTGTGTGAAAATAGAAGGATTAGAAAATGACAACAAACATTTCTTTTAGGCCACAGGTAGGTATGGCACCTACTGTCACGCAACAAGCAGATGCGAACAATTACCGGGCTGAACTTAATCAGGTTGACACTGATGTTAAGAACTATGAAATCAGCGATATTGCCGCAATGACGAGAAGAACGGATTTGGAATCAAAACTTCAGGAAACGAAAGCTGCTCCTGTTAAGTATGTTGAAGATGTAAACCCGATAAAAACATCTGAAACAGATTCAACAGAGTTTGTTAAAACCGTAACAAATCCTGGTTTTGAAAATACCGTTAAAAATTTACAGAATGGAAAACAGTATTCGTTGAACGAGCGGGATTTGATGTTAACAAACCAGATGAATCAGATGGCTGTAAATAATCGGATTTTGCACGGATTGTTCTAAACAAGAAAAACTGCTTTGAACTGGGATAATTAAAAAGTTATCCCAGTTTTTATGTGCTTGTCCATCTTGTCCTCTCCTGACGGAGGTAAACATATTGTGGAATATGTTGAGGAAATTAAAATATTTTTACCAATTCGGGTTAGGTGATTGCACCCCACCCTTGCGGAGCAGACAGTGCCAACTGCTTTGCAGATTGGCA
>JAJPXE010000215.1 GCA_021205645.1 Candidatus Gastranaerophilales bacterium
GTATATTAATGGTTATGAGGAGAATACCTGTAGCAGAAATATCATTAGTAATACTCGGTTCACTGTTGTATTTCGGGGCGAATATACAGCGGGTGGCAGTTCCGGGTGCCATGTTTGATGTCTTACAGCATGATTTGAATACAACCGCCCAGTGTATAACTTCACTCGGTGCATCGTTTATGTATATTTACGCTTTGAGTCAACTTGTTGTCGGACTTCTTATTGCACGTTTCGGCGGATTTAGGGTTATTACCGCAGGCTCGGTTCTGTTCCTTATCGGAAGTATTCTTTTTCCGTTTTCAAAATCCTTACCGCTTCTGTATTTCAGCAGAGTGTTGATAGGTTTCGGCTCTGCAACATTCTATATAGGTCTGATTAACGAAACAAGACGGCTTGTTCCGAAAAAGAATTTCGGAATTGTATTATCACTGATTTTACTTATAGGATATCTGGGCGGAATTATCGCCAATGCACCGCTAGTCATCTGTATTCGCAATATGGGCTGGAGAGAAACTTTTATTATTACCGGTATTGCAACTGCAGTTATCTGCGGATTATTTATTACAATAGACAAAACAATTCAACACACCCCCGTTGATAAATCCGTACATATGGACTTAGAACTCTTTAAAGAAACTTTTAAGAATAAAAAGAATCTTAATCTATATTCTTTTGCATGCCTGAACTACGGGTTGTATTATGTTGTACAAACTGTTATTGGCAAGAAATTTCTTGAGGATTTTTGTCTGATGCCGACAATGACGGCTGCAACGGTTTTGTCAATAATGGGGGCACTCTATGCCGTTTCGGGTTCTATCCTTGCATTTATGAGCAAGGCGGCTTTAAACAGAAGGACAATTTTTTTAAGAATTTCAAGTTTGAATACGCTTTTTGTATTTTTGGCAATACTTGTATGCCTGTTTCTGAATATCAGAACGCCGGTAATAGGATTTTTATTCTGTACAATAGCGTTTGGAGCAAGTTTGTCACCGTTATTGGTTCCACTGCTTCATGACCTGAACGGTCCGAAAGTTTCAAACACGGCAGTAAGCGTCATGACCTGTGGATTTTATCTTGCAGTCGGAATACTCGGGAACATTACAGGATATTTTCTGGATTTGTTCACCCCTGCAATCAATAGCACAGGGCATCTTGTCTACAGTATAAATTCATATATCGCAATATTTATCGTTGCCTCAATTCTGGCTCTGTATTCATTTATTAACGTATTTAAGATTGAAGAAAGTGCAAAAACAAAACGACTCATTACTCACATAGAATACGTAAAACACAAAGACGAAGCCTCTGATGAGGAGTGCGAACACTGGCATGATAAATACGAACATGACCTTTATACTAATGTATAGGCTGTATTTGTGATTATTAGAGCCTGCCGAAAATTTTCAATTTTTCTACAAACTCATATTGTTACATTGCTACAGATTATTGATAGATTTAAAAACTTATGTCATAATAGATTAAAATGCGGATAGTTGAGGAGAAAATGTTTGGATTTCCGTTTGAATTAGATGAATTTCAAAAAGATGCGTGTAAATGTATAGAAAATAAGCAAAGCGTTGTAGTATGTGCCCCGACAGGTGCGGGTAAAACTGTTATTGCAGAATATGCCATTCAGTGTGCTTTAAAAAATGATGAGAGGATTTTTTACACAACCCCGCTAAAGGCATTGTCAAACCAGAAATTCAGTGATTTTTCACAGAAATACGGCGCCGATAAGGTCGGGCTTTTGACGGGTGATACCTCGTTTAACAGGAATGCCCAAATTGTTGTTATGACAACAGAAGTGTTCAGGAACATGCTATACTGTACAAATTTCGGCTCAATAAGTGATAATATGCAAAAAGTCCGATATGTTGTTCTTGATGAAGTTCATTATATGAATGATGAACAAAGAGGTACAGTATGGGAGGAGAGTATCATATACTGTCCGACTGATGTCAGAATAATCGCATTATCGGCTACCGTAGCAAATGCAGATAAACTGACCGACTGGATTAATACCGTTCATTCAAAAACCAATCTTATTAACACTGATTTTCGTCCTGTGCCGTTGAGATATTATTATTTTGACAGTTCACAGCCCGATACATTGCTGCCGTTGCTGTCACCGGGCGGGATTTTGAACAAAAAAATCCGTCCGGAAAAACGTGAGCGCAGATACGGACAAAGAGGCAAACTTCAACAAAAAAATCATGTTAAGGATGTTGTAAGAAATCTTTATGAAAAAGACATGCTGCCTGCAATATATTTCACATTTTCACGCAAAAAATGTGATGAACAGATGGAAAAATGTGCATCTCTCTGCCTTGTAACAAAAGAAGAACAGGACGAAATAAGAAGAATTATTGATGAATATATAGCGGAGAATCCATATTTATATAAGAATAAGCACATAGAATTTTTATTACAGGGGGTTGCATCGCATCATGCCGGTTTACTTCCGGGTTGGAAAGTGCTTGTGGAAAAGTTATTTCAAAGGGGGTTAATCAAGGTTGTGTTTGCAACTGAAACTCTTGCTGCCGGGATAAACATGCCTGCCCGCTCAACGGTAATAAGTTCAATAAGCAAGCGCACGGATGATGGTCACAGAACATTGACTCCGAGTGAGTTTTTGCAGATGTCGGGTCGTGCGGGACGACGCGGAATGGATGAAGTCGGCTATGTAACAATCGTGGGAACTCAGTTCCAATCGCCGCAGGATGTTGCAGATCTTGTATTAAGCGATGCCAATCCGCTTGAAAGCCGTTTTGCACCGAGTTATTCAATGGTTTTGAATTTACTTCAAAGATTTAGTTTGGATGAGGCAAAGGAGCTTATTCTAAAAAGTTTCGGATATTTTACTTCCAATTCAAGGTTAGCAGGTTTAACCGCTCAGCAGGATTTGAATAATGAAAAAATCAAAGAAGTATCCGATTTTAAGTGCTGGTGTCAGATGACAAACGAAGATTTGACGGAATATAACAAAATTCGTGATATATATGTTCAAAACCGCAGAATATCCAAAACTGTCCGTAAACAGGAAAAACACAAAAACAGACCTCTTTCGCCTGAAGCTCTTGCCTTTGAGGAGATTGTCAAGACTCAGCTAAATAAAATGCACTCCTATAACTGTGACAGGTGTAAAATTTATAAAAAACACATGAAGAATATGGATTTACTTAGCAGGTATCACAAACGTGCAAAAGAGCTTGAAAAAGAAATTGATAATCAAAAAGATATATTCTGGAACAAGTTTTTATCTCACAGGAACGTACTTGAAGTGTACGGTTATTTAACAGATGATTATCCGACGGATAGAGGTAAAACAGCATCGCAGGTTCGTTCTGAAAATGAGTTGTTTTTATCGGAGATAATTTTTTCGAATGTGTTGGGTGATTTAGCTCCGGCAGAGCTTGCTTCGGTAATTTGTGCGATAACAACAGAGGATTTAAGGTCCGATATGTATTCTCAGCTGCCGCTTTCTCAAAAAGTCAGAAAAACACTTAACCGCATAAAAGATATCAGAAGAAAACTGGAACGTGTTCAAAACGAGAATAATGTGGATGATTGTATGTATATAAACTCATACTTTTGTGCATTGATAGAGATGTGGGCAAATGGTGAAGAATGGGACAATATAATCAATCAGACCACAGATATAGGAGAAGGTGACGTAGTGCGGTGTTTCAAGCGTGTAGTGGATGTATTAAGGCAGTTTACGACAATAGATAATGTTCCAGATTCTCTTGTTTTTACGGCACGTGAAGCAATAGACAGAATATTGCGTGAGCCGATAGATGTTGATTAAATTTAAAATTAATCATACAATATATACATTGAGAGTTTAGATAAGAGGAAAATTATGACAGTATTAGAATATGAATTAGCATTAAATGAGGGACAAATAACCCAAATAATAGGACCTGTAGTAGACGTTGAGTTTCCGCACGGAACATTGCCGGAGATATATAACGCACTGAATATAACGACAGAAAACGGCACAGTTGTAGCGGAAGTTCAGCAGATGCTCGGCGCAAACAAAGTAAGAACGGTTGCAATGTCGTCAACTGACGGACTTAAAAGAGGAATGAAAGTAATCAATACCGGTGAGCCAATAAAAATCCCTGTCGGTAAGCCGATTTTAGGCAGAATTTTGAACGTAATCGGCGAACCTGTTGATAAATTAGGCGTTATTGAAACGAATGATTACTTACCGATACACAGAGAATCACCGAAGTTAACCGACCAGAATACGGATGTTGAAATATTAGAAACCGGTATTAAAGCGATAGATTTGTTGCAACCGTACCAGAAAGGCGGAAAAATCGGGCTTTTTGGCGGAGCAGGTGTCGGCAAAACAGTTCTTATTATGGAGCTTATCCACAATATTGCACAGGAACATTCGGGTGTTTCGGTATTCGGCGGTGTTGGAGAAAGGACACGTGAGGGCAACGACCTCTGGAACGAGATGAAAGAATCGGGCGTTCTTGATAAAGTTGCACTAATATACGGTCAGATGAACGAGCCGCCGGGGGCAAGAATGAGAGTCGGTTTGTCAGCTCTTACTGCCGCTGAATATTTCAGAGATTTTTCAAAACAGGATGTACTGTTGTTTATTGATAACATATTCAGGTTTACTCAGGCAGGCTCCGAGGTGTCGGCATTGTTAGGACGTATGCCGTCTGCAGTAGGCTATCAGCCGACATTAGGTACCGAAATGGGCGAGTTGCAGGAAAGAATAACATCTACAAAAGATGGTTCTATCACTTCCGTACAGGCGATTTATGTGCCGGCAGATGACCTGACTGACCCTGCACCTGCTACAACATTTTCTCACCTTGATGCTTCAACTGTATTGTCAAGGCAAATTGCATCACTGGGTATCTACCCTGCGGTTGACCCGCTTGCATCTAATTCAAGAGTGTTAGATCCGAATATTATCGGTGAAGAACACTATGAAACTACAAGAAAAGTGCTTGAAATTCTCCAAAAATATAAAGAACTTCAAGACATCATTGCTATTCTCGGTATGGACGAATTATCCGAAGAAGATAAAGAAACCGTAAATAGAGCAAGAAAAATCCAGAGGTTCTTATCGCAGCCGTTCTTTGTTGCGGAGCAGTTCTCGGGCATTTCAGGCAGGTATGTCAAACTTGAAGATACAATCAGAGGGTTTAAAGAAATTATTGAGGGTAAGCACGACAATCTGCCGGAGCAGGCGTTTTATATGGTCGGCACGATTGAAGAAGCCGTTGAAAAGGCAAAAACTCTGTAATCTGCGAGGATCGATTATGCGTTTAAAACTGATAACTCACGATAGAATAGTATTTGATGAAGAAGTCGATGAAATCTACACAAGAGGCGTTGACGGTGAATTTGGTATACTTCAAAACCATATTCCGGTAATGACCGCACTTGATGTTGGTGTAACAAGGGCTGTTCAGGGTGAAAAGCTGCGGTTATTTACAACAATGGGCGGTATTCTACAGTTTAAGGATAATGAAGCGATTATATTAACTGATACGGCAGAAACGGGTGATGATATAGACATAACCCGTGCAAAAGCTGCAAAAGAGCGTGCGGAGGCCCGTCTTGCGGACAAGACCGCTGAGGTTGATGCACAAAGAGCAGAGGCGGCACTTGCCAGAGCAAAAGCACGGTTAAAAGCGGCAATGAATGATGATGTTTAATCATATAGTATTTATATTTCGGGCTGAATTTGGCAGGAGAGATGTTTAAAAAAATATGCCGGAAAATTTCAATACATACTGTTTTGATAATTGTGTCACTGTTATCAATATTTCCGTTTATATGGCTGTTGTCGACCTCTCTAAAGGGGGTTAATGAAAATATATTTGCTTATCCGCCCTCAATAATCCCGACTGATTTTACACTTGGCAATTATACAGGTGTCTGGTATCAGGTTGATTTTATAGCATATTTTATTAATAGCATGATTGTTGCAGGGTTCACGGTATTATTGAATCTCGTTTTATCAGCTCTTGCAGCTTATCCGCTTGCAAGAATGGAATTTTACGGTAAAAAAATTGTATTCTTTTCGGTGCTTGCTACTATTATGATACCGTTCCAATCCATAATGCTGCCCGTGTATCTTATTACCATTAAGTTAAACCTCATTGACAGCGTTAATAATTTCATGGGTTATCTGGGATTAATTCTTCCATTTGCGGTTAATGCGTTCGGAATATTTTTGATGCGTCAGGCATTTATAAAGATACCACGGGAGTTAGAAGATGCGGCTATAATTGACGGATGTAATGTACTTCAAATGTTTATGAGAGTATGTGTCCCGATGATTAAACCATCGCTGGCAGTGCTTGCTATTTTTACTTTTATCGGGTCGTGGGGTGAGTTTTTATGGCCGAGCATTGTTTTGACAAAAGAGTCTATGTACACTTTGCCGGTAGGGATAAATAATTTGCAGGGAATGTTCTCATCAAATTGGAGATTTATTGCGGCAGGCTCAATCCTTGCCACCATACCGATAGTTATATTTTTCCTTGCAATGCAAAAGTACTTTATCTCAGGTGAAACAGAAGGTGCCGTAAAAGGTTAAACTGCTGATATATAAGGCATGCATGCCGGATAGCTCGATTTACACCATTTCCGCAATGATTTTATCCGATTTGAACTTTTTGTCGCAGTGCAGTGATAAATAATCTTTTAATAGCTTAAAACACGCCCCGCAAACCCTGTCGGTTGCTTTTCTGTCATAATTGCTTTCATAATCAAAATCAAATTGCAGCATTGCAACAAGAAAATCTCTTAATTTGTAATGTAACCGAAGCGGGATATGATATTTTGTATTGCACTGTGTGCAAATAACACCGCCTCTTTCTTTGGAAAAAAACATATCATCATCAAGAATACGTTTGCCGCAGCACAGGCATGTGTCAAATTCCGGTATAATTCCTGATATTAGCATCATTTTTAATTGGAACTTTATTACTGCAATCATAATATCTTTTTTTTGAACGGTATTTGATATTTTTTCAAGAGCTGAATATAGCAATTGATAGACTTCATCAGACGAGGGGTCGTCCTCAAGTCCGAAATTAGCGACAATTTCGGAAATATATGATGAGAACATGAGCTTTGGCATGTCCCCGCGTATTTTTCTGAATGAGTTAATGGTTTGTGCCTGACAGACAGTATCGAGGTTTCTGCCTTTTGAAAACAAAAGAGTGTTGGCAATGAACAAATCCATTCTTGCTCCGAGTTTGCTTTTCGGGCGTTTTACACCCTTTGCAACACTTCTTATAAGCCCTCTGTCACGGGAATACATCACCATTATCCTGTCTGCATCACTTAAATCGTACGAACGCAGATTTATTGCATCGGTTGTATAATTTCTATCCGCCAAATTAATTCTCCTGAGTAATATTCTACAACAGAATGCAAGATTTGAACAGAGCCGGTCAAACAAAAGTAATATTAAATATATTTAAGCACTAAATCCAACAATTCCGACTTATTCCGAAAACCGGAAAACTGCGTTACTATATCTCCGAACTTGAATAATATGAATGTTGGAAATGATGTAATACCAAATTTTTGTGCAAGTGACGGTGCCTTATAAGCATCGATTTTACCGATATTAATGTTGTTCTGTGCTAACTCTTCCAGTACAGGCTGCTCTTTTACACAATATTGACATATATCACTTCCGAACATTACAAGCTTTAAGCCGTCTTTTATATGGCTGTCGAAATTTTTTTCATCCAGTATTTCTAACATATCCACTCCTTTGTATTTACTTCCTTGACTAATAGAGGGTGCGGAAAAATCCAAAAAATGACATGCGGGAGCGGGAGCTGCAAAAGCAGCTCATTCCCGCAATTTTTGAGATTGCTTGGTTGCCGGTATTAAACGGCGTTACAGCCGAAAACTCTACGTTTCCGGCTTTCAGCCTCTGCCGGCAATCCGCTTTTCAAACCCGACCTGAGGTGTGTGAGATGCAGGTCGTGCACGGGATAGTGCACAACCTGCATCGACACCGTTCCCGGGAGTTTGCGAGAAAAATTTTAATTTTTC
>JAJPXE010000075.1 GCA_021205645.1 Candidatus Gastranaerophilales bacterium
GGATTTATTGCTACAGATTTTTTTAAATAATTCAACTCTTCTTCCGGGTCGTTCAATGCAATGTGATAAAATGCCTTATAAGCAGCACTGTCAGTCTTTGCAACTTTTTCGTATATTGATTTTGAAGATTTTGTATTATTCAGCTTTGCATAAGTGTCTGCAAGTTTTAATTTTGCTTCCGTGACCGATGAACGTGATTTCGCCGCTTGTTTGTAGTACTTTAAAGCTTGTTTATATTTATTATTTTCATAAGCAACATCTCCGAGAGTCAGCAGGGTATTTATATTTGAAAGATTATAGTTATAAGCCTTTGTTGCAACAGTATTTGCTTTTTCATAATCTCCGCTTTTTATATAAATTCTGCTCATAAGCGAATAAAGTTCCGCATTACGCGAGTTATTCTTGCTTATTGAGCTTTGCAGAACACGTAACGCCTTGCTGTTATCATCATTCAGGTAATAGTAATATCCAAGATGGTAATCCTTTAACCACGGTTGTTTTTCGGTTTTATACTTTATGTATTCTTCATTTGCATCAATTTTGTTCTTTATCGGATAATAAGCAACTGCCTTGTTTTTCTTTGTTTCTTTAACAAGTTTTAATGCTTTTTTACCTTTTTTTGTACTTGCAATAACCTGTGATTGCAGAATTTTATAATTTAAGTTCCCTGAATTGATATTTAGTGCGGACAGTATATATTTTTTTGCATTATCAATATCATCAAGCTTGAGATAAGCAAGTGCAAGAATATAATTAGCATAGTCATTTTCCGCCAGAGAAGTAATATTTGATGTTATATCCTTAATAGCCTCGTTACTTCTGTCATTATACTGAATATTAGAGAAAGCCTCAGCAAGAGCAATAACTTCATATCTATTCAGTTTATACTTCGGGAAAAACAGTTTGTGTGTATTTTCGGAATCAAGACTTGCTATTTCAAAGTCGGAAATCTTGCTGAAAGCAAGATTTGCCAGATCAAAAAAGCCCAAGCCTGCTGCTTTATCCGCAAGCAAAAGAAGATAATAATCATTACCTTCATTATCCATGATTAATCTATACATATCGTCATAAGCTGACTTGATATTCAAGTTGCTGAATTTACCTGTAATTGATTCTATATTCTTTTTAAACTCTTTAGCACCGTACTGAACTCTGCCGTATTCTGTTTTGGAACGGGTTAATGATATATCGCCGTTTCCGGTTATTGTATCAATTGCATAGGTGCATTGTACTCCAAGCACAATTAACGAGAACATAACTATTAAATTTTTTAACAGTAATTTATTCATCTGTTTCAATTCCGGTATAATATACGTTGAATTTTGAGACTAATTCCTGATTATCGCCATTATTGATTGAGTCATACAAGCATTTTAGATTATATTTGTTTAAAATACATTGATCCTCCTCTTTAAAAACAAGGTGATTTTCTGTTAAAAATACTTTAACGACTTTATCAAGCGGAATTTCAAGAAACTTATCAACGATAGACTTATCAAAATGCGTTCCCGAATCACCGATAAGTATAGAAATAACCTTTTGTATCGGCATTTTGTCACGATAGTGTCTTTTTGAGGTTATGGCATCAAATACATCAGCAACGGCTAAAATTCTGCCTCCAAACGGTATTTCTTCGCCTTTTAGATGTCTGTAATAACCGGTTCCGTCATATTTTTCGTGATGGGAGCACGCAATTTCCGTAATCATTTTAAAATCGTCTGACATGTGGATTTTTTCAAGAATATTATGAGTTATTTCAACATGTTCCTGAATATGTTTATATTCTTCAGGTGTCAGCTTACCTTCCTTTTGTAATACGGAATCTCTGATACCGATTTTGCCGATATCATGCAGAGCCGCAGCTTTTTGAATAATTTCTAACTCCTCTTTAGACAGATTAAATTCTTCCGCTATCAAAGTAGCATACATTCTGACTCTGGTGGAATGGCCGGCAGTGATTTTATCCCTGGCATCAATAGAGGCCGCAAGTGTGCTGATAAAACTGTCAAATACAATTTTTTGTTCTTCAAGCAATTCTGTCTGACGTGCGAACAACTTGGCATTTTCAAGCGAAACTCCTGCACTTGAACCTATTGCAATGAGAATATCCTCATCTTCAGGAGTGAAATATCCGCTTAATTTATTAAGGATTTGGAAAGCACCGATTATCTCCTGTTCAATATTTCGTATCGGCATACAAAGTATTGTTTTAGTGGTATAACCTGTTTTTAAATCAATTTCTTTGTTAAATCTTTCATCAGAATAAGCATCTTTTATATTAATAATTTCACCCGTTCTGAACACGTGTCCCGCAAGCCCCTGCGATGCATTAAACCGCAGTTCCTGACTTCCCAAGCCGAGTGCTACTTTTGACCATAACTCATCCGTTTCTTTATCATATAAAAACACGGTGCATCTGTCTGCCTGAACAGCATCACGAGCTTCTTCCGCAATGGTTTGCATAAGTTTATCAATGTTTTTTTCGGCGGCGACCGCCTGACCTATCTTAACCAGTGCAAGCAGAGGGTCATTTTTAACCGACGATAAATATAAACCGCCGTTTTTGTATAGTTTTATTGTTTCTTCCAGTTTAAGTAAAAAAGTTTCGTTTCCGCCTTTTTCCGCTGTATTTTTAGCATTATTATAGTGAAGAACATACAGGTTATTGTTTTTTTCGCAGAAGTTAACATAACCCAGTATAAAATTGTAGATAACTTTCTCGCACTCGGTACCTTTGATTTTGAGCAGAATTTCCGTATCTCTGAAATATCCCAGAGCAGTTGTAAAATCTCCTTTTAAGTATGAAAGTAATCCATTAAAACAGTTAAGTACAACAGGGCTGAGATAGTCTTTTTCTGACTGTACAAGATTGTTATATTCTTGTTCTGATACGCTTAAAGCATTAAAAATATCTGATATGGAGTCTTTCTCTGTTTGTTTAATCATATTTCCTCATCAAAAAAACTACCTGTTCACATATATTCTATAATAACCCATTATGACGAAATAATCAATCGCAATAACGTTTTTTAACATAAAAGGGTGCAAAAGAACAAATTGACATGGGGCAAAAGCGCGGTAAAAGATTTCCGATTCCGGTATTATATTCCTGTATAGCGTACCCCCTAATTTTCTAATCAATCTTTGCTAACTTTTTTACGAAATTTTGCATATCAAATTCTGTTAAATTATTGCTGCATAAAAAAATACAGATGGCAGTCTGCCATCTGTATTTATCCGTTGTTTCAAATCTGAGTTAAGCTTCTTCGGATTTAGTCTGAACCGCTTTGAACACGCAGGCAGCCAGAACACCGCCTGCAAGATTTGCAAGTATAGTATATCCCGCAAGTGCCCATGCTGAAACTCCGAGCATACCAAGCGATACCGCAACGGCAGGATTAAATGCACCTGCACAAAATCTTCCGCCGACTGCTATTGCGCCAACCAGCACGGTGAAACCGATTGCCAGACCATAGTATGAATTGCCCGATGTTTCTTTTGATGTTGCAGTATGCAATACTACATAGCACAGTGCAAATGTAAATAAAGTTTCTGCAATCAACAGACCTGTCAGATTGTAATCAACCGGCTGAAAAATTCCGGCATGTCCGACCAGACCGTAAAATGCCCAAACTGCACAAGCCCCGCCAAGACATTGAACTACTGCATAAGGCACAAATTCTTTGTATGGCAAAGCACCTCTTATGCATGCAGCCAGTGAAACCGCAGGGTTATAATGCCCGCCGGATATGTATCCGCCGGCATATACCATTACCATCAGCACTGATGCTATTGCTAACGCTCCTAACGGGTTGCCGGTGTACGAACAGCACGCTACTGTCAATACCAGAAAAAATGTTCCGATAAATTCCGTTAAATAATGCTTCATGTTTTTCCCTCCTATTTAAAAAGACCATACTCATTTTACTATTTTATTTCAAATTTGTAAATCTGCAATTGTAACGCTTCATTTTATTGGCTTTTAAACCGGTATACATTATCGTTCGCACGCAAATGGAATTAAGATATAAGTCTGAACAAACATTCCAAAATTGACATGCGGCAAAAGCACGCTTTTGCGCCGGTGGGGAAGAGAGGAACTCTTAAAACTGAGCATAAAAAATCAAATTCAAAAATAGCAAACTTTTAAACTGTGGATTTTATCAGGACAGCCATGCTTTGAACGGAGAAGATAAATATTCTTATTATAGACGATTGTGATATTTAAATTAACCGAATATAATAACATATTTTTTTTTGATTTCAGCTTGAAAATTTTCCGATAAATCATTAAAGTCGGATATATCAACCAAAAAAGGAATATTACTCTCAGATATCAGGGTTCTTAACTCAGCAATACTTTTATTTTTATCATTAAAGTTTCTAACGACAATGTCAAAATCGCTTCCGGCATGGCAGTCACCGTTAACTCTGCTTCCGTAAGCCCAGATGAGCGCATTCGGACAATAGCTACAGAAGATATTTGTTAAAATTTTCATATATTCCGGCTTAATCATTTTGCACCTTTTCTACGAGTAACTTTAATTGTTTTACATCCTTTAAGAAGTCCTCAATTAAAACAAGCGTTTCTTCCGCAAATGATTGACCGTAATCGTGAGTTGTATCATTCCGGTTATCACGATATTTAAACCATCTGATAATTTCTTCTTCATTCATCAGCGAATGTTTATGTGCATGCCGGAATAGATCCTTAAATGACAGGCGGTCAACGGATTTTTTTGTTCCAAAATAAGGGGCCAGTATTTTTCTCAAAAGCTTTCCGCTTTGCTCTATAGACATCTCAAAACTTTTTACAAGCGAATTTCTGTACATTTCATAATCAACAGAATTTTCTTCCGATTGTTTAAGCATAGAGTATGATTTTTCCAGTGTTTTGATGCATTTTGACAGATATTCGGTGCTAATAATCATTTTTACACTCCACTTTATACTGATTTTATCAGGAATAAGATTTTCGCACAATAATATAAAAAAATATTACTATTCTATTGAATTATTCTTTTATGAATGTTAAATTAGCAATATATTCAGTTTTTTAGTTTGATAAGGAGTCAAAAATGAGCAGCATTACGAAAAAATACAAAAAAACAATAAGAGAAGCTCTTAAGGTTTTAGGCAAAAGGAATTTCGTACTGATAATGCATGGCGGAAGTTTCCCCGCAAGAGATGGTGAAGATAATGGATTTGGCAGTATCAATTCATCTGCGGGCAGAGATATTATAGATTATTCGGAATACTTATTTGATGCGCTGCAGTTAGGTCCTGCCGGCAAAACAAAATCGTCCGATTCATCTCCTTATACAGGGACTATTTTCTCAGGAAATCCGCTGTTTATTGATTTAAAACAGCTTACCGGAAGCGATTGGAATAATATCCTGCCTGAAGATACCTATAATAAAGTTGTTCAAAACAACCCGCAGCAAAACAAAGGCAAAACCGCTTATTCATACATTGTTAATGCTCAAAATAAGGCTCTTAGAGAGGCGTGGAATAATTTTAGAAATCAAAAAAAACTCCATAAGGAATTTGAACAATTTAAAAAATCAAATTCGCAATGGCTTGATAACGATTCTTTGTATGAAGCGTTATCAATAGATAACGGCAACGATTACTGGCCGATGTGGAATTCGGAGCTTGATAAAAATCTGCTTAATCCAAAAACAGATGAGGAAAAATTAAATGCCGAAAAAAGAATTGCGGAAGTAAAAGAAAAATATGCAGATGAGATTGATTTTTACAAATTCTGCCAGTTTGTGCTTGAAGAACAGCTTAAACAAACACAAAAATACGCACTCAAAAAACATATAAAAATGATTGCGGACAGACAGGTAGCATTTTCAGACAGAGATGCCTGGGCATATCAATCATTATTTCTTGACGGTTGGTGTCTTGGCTGCCCCCCTGATTATTTTTCTAAAGACGGTCAGGCATGGGGCTTTCCTGTAATGAACCCTGATAAAATGTTTAACGAAGACGGCTCTTTAGGTGATGGCGGCGTTTTAATGAAAAATCTTTACAAAAAGATGTTTAAGGAAAATCCCGGAGGTGTCAGAATAGACCATATTGTCGGCTTAATTGACCCGTGGGTGTACAAAAAAGGTTCAAAACCAATGCCCGAACAGGGAGCGGGAAGGCTGTATTCTTCTCCTGAACATCCGTTTTTATCTAAATTCGCAATCGCAAAGTTGTCCGATTTAGACGAAACCCTTGAACCGGATAAAGAAAAACGTGTTAAAACACTTGATAAAGAACAGATTAGGAAATACGGCCGGCTTATTGACAAAATTGTTATCGGTGCAGCTAAAGAGTGCGGACTTGATAAAAATTCCATTGTCTGCGAAGATTTGGGAACACTTACAAATCCTGTTGCAGCGGTTATGAAAGAATATAAGTTACAGGGTATGAGGCTGACCCAGTTCGTCAAACCGGAAAAGGCAGACCACCCGTACAGATGCTGTAATATTGAAGAAGATGTCTGGGCAATGGTCGGAACGCACGATAATGAGCCGATTGCGATGTGGGCAAAATCTATGGTTAATACTCACGAAGGATATTTACACGTTAAAAATCTCGTTGAAGATATGTTTGCAGGTGCCGCCGATAAAGATGGGCTGATTGTCAAACTTACCAATGATGCGGAATTCCTTAAAAAAGTTAAGCTGGCGGAAATATTTGCATCAAAAGCTAAAAATATTCAAATCTTTTTCACGGATTTCTTCAATGTGGAAGATGTTTATAACAGACCGGGAACATCAGGTGATGAAAATTGGTCTTTAAGACTGCCGGATAACTATTCGGAGCTTAATCCGATTGATTTAGGCGAAATTCTTACAATTGCAATTAAAGCAAGAGGTGTTGAGTTTGCCGGCAAACATAAAAAACTTATTGAAAAGCTGAATAATGAAAAATAAAATCATAACATTATTATTATTTCTTTGTGTGTCTGCTGCTGTTTGTTTTCCGGCAGAGGATCAGCCTGCGGTTATTCCTGTTGATGCAAAACTTGAATATAATCACGGGATAGATTGTTACAAGCTCGGACAGTACGAGGAAGCCGTTTCGTCTTTCAGAACAGCAATACGGCTCTATCCTGATTATATTGATGCATATTATAATCTCGGTTCTTTACTGGAATATTTAAAACAGTATGATGAAGCACTTGCAATATTTGAGCAGATAATAGCAAGGAACGAAAAAGAGTATGAAGCTCTTTATAAAGCTGCAAAATTAAGTGCTCAATTAGGTGACAGAACAAATGCCGCCAAATATATTGCAATGATACCGAAAACGAGCGAATACAGTGCAAAATCCGCAAACATACTATCGCAATACAATATAACTCCTGCCGCTGGCACAGGAGAGGGGAATACACCGTCAAATATAAATCAATCAAGCGGATGCTACCCGAACATAACAAGCCCGACAGGTATAACCTCCGATAAATTCGGGAATTTGTATGTTTCAAGCTTTACCGATAATGCCATTATTAAAATTCAGCCTGACGGTAAAAAAATGCTGTTTTTTAAAAGCCCGAATTTGAAAGGTCCAATCTCTATTGCCAGTGATGAAACGGGGAACATTTATGTTGCAAATTATAACGCTAATAATATTCTGAAACTATCACATTCAGGTGCTTGCACCATTCTGACAACTGAGGTGTCAAAGCCGTACGGGGTACATGTTAACGGGAATATGCTTTTTGTCGCATGTCAGGGAACGAACTCTGTCTTGAGAATAAAACTGAAATAATCCTCTGAAATCGGTTTATCACCTGAAATTTAATAAATGCGAAAGATTAATAAATAAAAGGTGAGCTTTCGTCTGCAATAATCGTTTCAATTCCGGCTATTTCCCGAAAAGTCTCCAATATAAAAATTTCGCTCTCAAAATGTCCGATATCAAATACGGGAATTTTTGTATCCAGTGCCGAGTGGAATTTCAATTCACCGGTTACAAAGGCATCAATTTCCGTCAACTCAATAA
>JAJPXE010000059.1 GCA_021205645.1 Candidatus Gastranaerophilales bacterium
AAGAATCAACTTCAACATTAGTCATACCTGTGATACTTTGTCTTATAAGTTCCTTACGTTCTTCAACCGTAAGAAGTGTATTTTTACTTATGTTATTTGAAACGGTAATAATAACTTTATCAAACAGTTTTGCTCCGTCATTCAGTACATCAAGATGTCCGAGCGTTATCGGGTCAAAACTTCCCGGATATACAGCTATTTTCATTTATTTTCCTTTCGTTTTTCTGTATCTAAAATTCATACTCAGGAATGACAAATTTTTCATTGTTTGCATCTTTTTCAACAAATTTTAAATAATCGTTTAAAGCTGTTTCTTTTGAATTGTTGTAAAATTCATCAGATATAAGCTTTTTGTGCAAATCGGTTCTCTCACCGGAATAGTTGCCTAAAATCCTTGAATATTCACTAATTTCTTCAAGAGAAATTCCGCCGCCGTACGCTTTTGTTTTTGCATCTGTCCCCGACGGTCTGATTTCAATGTATTTGTTACTGAACTCCAGATAAGTTCCGTCACCGACAAACTTAACCGATTTTAAATCTTTAAAATCTAACCCGATTAGTGCATCGTTCAGCACGAGAATTACATCATCAAGTGTTGCTTTACCTTCGCTGACGGCTATTGCAAGCGACAGGAAAAACAGGTCATTTTTGGTTCGCTGTTTCTCGCCTTCAACTTTTGCCTGTTTAAGTTTTTCTATATCCGGCTCTGATTCGTTGTAGTATGCTATATCTTCCCTTGTATCAAATCTTGAAGTTATGTGGTTAGAGTCAAAGACTTCAAGCAGATATTGAGAGAGGGTTTTATTTTCTTCTTCAAGTTTTGCAATCAGTGAAGATGCTACGATTATAGCTTCGGTAGCACTTTTTTCACGCATTGCAATTGCCTCTCTGCCCGATAGAGATTTAACAGTATCTTCAGCGCCCATAATCATTCCGCCCGATTCTTCGCCGCCGAATAGTAACCTTGGCTGAACACCTAAATCTATTGTACTGCCGAATACATCATCAATCTTTACGGGTTTGTCGGGTGATTGCTTGATCTGCAGCTCAACTTTCTTCATAATATTTGCTATCTCCTTGAACCCGACAGGAACATTAACAACGCTGACATTATTATGTTTTGCCCACTCATCCCATGATAGAGCCGAAGCGGTCGTTTTTATCATAAATCTTGGGTGATTATTCCATTTATGCGAGGATTTAAGCTGTTTTGTCCTGAAATCCGTAAGCATCAGAAATGCCTGATTTGCCGTAAAAACAGTCATAACTCTATCTTTATCCAACCTGACATAAGAAATCCCATTTTCTTCAAGGGTCGGAATATTTCCTGCGTTTTCAAGCTCGCAAACCGTCAATCTGTCATGGTCGGGATCTGTTATAAGAACAGCTGTGCCGCACGGGTAGTTTTTAAGCACTTTTTCATAGTGCAGCGTTTCAATTACGGGGAAAAATTTTTCTCCGTTTGGTTTTAGTGCCGTTACTGTCGCATCAACCGAATAATCGTAGAATGTTTTTTTACCCTTTGGGTCTGTGTCGTATTTACCTATTGAGTGAAAAAATGGGTCTTCTTCCGTATTATTCCAATCGAATTTACCGGCAATTCCGAGTTTGTCCAGAACTCTGCTTAATGTTCTGTATGCACATCCGCCGACACTTTCTATGATAATTTTGTTGTTCATTTTTTTTATTGCGGTCAAATCTTCTGCAACACCTGATTTCAGATATTCTACATACAAATTAATCCCATCCTCAAGCTTTGTCATTATGGTTTCGTCTATAAGCGGGTCATCTTTAGCCGAGATTTTTATCTCATAGCTCCCGTCTTTTTGAACCCTGTCAAAAATCATTTGAATTTTATCAACAAATTCAAGCGATTCTTCCGGCAGATACTGACTGCCCTGAGAGTTTAAGTCTTTCGTTGCGGTCTTAACAGATATACCGTGGCTTGAGGTGATATATTCTCCACCGGCTAAATCAAGTTTAAACGCAAGAAAAGAAGCAAGCCATATCGGAATGGTTTTTCTGTCTTCCGGCATAAGTGTTTTTATCCCCTGTGCTGCCTGTATTCTCGCTATTGCATCAAGATATAATTGAGAATTGTAACGGACTTCACTTCCTGCAAGTTTCAGAATTTTTTTATCGGGGTATTTTTCTTTGACAACAAGAGCTTTTGCCAGTGTTGCAAGTACAATCCCGACAAGATTAATCGGAAACCTCGTATCCTGCGGGAACAGAATATTCTGCGGACCTCTAATCCCTGCTGTCGATATTTTTGCTTCTTTTGAATAATTATTGAACCAATCAAGCAGGTTTAACCCTTGAGGATTTGTTTTTTCATCATAAGGATATAAGTGTTCTTTTTTTAGAGTAAAAGTAAATTCGTTTTCGTTTGAAAAATCCATTAATTTTTCTGTTTTAATATATTCGGGAGTTTTGTCAAAAACGTTTTTGAACAGTTCATTTTCTAATTCGCAAGAGGCTTTTCTCATTTTATTATCTCTCCATATAAAAATATTATGCTAATACATTATACCTTAAACAGGATAATATTATGTATTTGCTTAATTTTTAATTATCATTCATTTAACTTTGTTCGGGTAGAAAACCCCGGCATACAGTATTCATTACAAATTTTGGGAATACAAGTGTAGATAATGAGTTTGTGGAAAAATTCAAGAAATGACCTGCGGCACCTGCTGCCCGCAGGCTTTTGCTTCGCATGTCCGGAGAGGGCGGGGCGTCACCTCACCCGCAAAAATTTCCCCTCCCCATACGGGGAGCGGAGCGGGTGCTGCTGTGCAGCACAGCCTCCGCAGGGGTGGGGTGCGGTTATAAAATCGCACGACAGTCATTTCACCCGCAGGGGTAAATGAATTATATTCCGGAGTTTGCACAGATATCACCTCACCCGAAAATCTGGTTCTCGTTCCTCGAACCGATTTTTTGCCCTCTCCGTCCAGAGAGGGCTTTTACTTCCCCTCCCCATACGGGGAGGGGTTAGGGGTGGGGTGCAATCTCCTCGCGCATGGAAATCACCTCACCCGCAAGACTAAATCACTGCATCGGCGTAGTGCTGACCTGCCCGTCTTGCCCTCCGGCAAGTCGGCACTGTCAGCACCGGCATACGCAACACAAGTCTTGCTGCCCTCTCCGTCCGGCGAGGGTAAGAATCTTTCCCCCTCCGGAGAGGGCAAGTAAAGTCTCCGTCCGGAGAGGGCGGGGTGTCACCTCACCAAAATTTGTAAATTTTTTTTACAAAGTGCGGTTATTTATTTAGGATAGTCTAAACGGCTTAGTTTACTTGATTTGTCTACATTAAACGAATGATTTTTGTTGTGCCGATTTTAATATATATGAGCGGAATGTCTTATATCAGGCGGTTTTTGGATAACTGACGCTTAATATGTAAATCCGGCATGATTGAAATATATTTGACAATAGGGTATAATATCATTATAGAGTATAATATAGAGTTTTGAGGACTATAAAATTTAATTTATCTTATATCAGACATGTTGAATAGCGGGACGCCGTTGAATTAGCATGCCTGTGTGGTATATTAATTTTATGCGTACAGTATGAGAAAAAAGACAGGCTGCATCTTTAAAATAGTATTGATAGTTATGTGTTATGTCGGCTTTGCATTAGGAGCCGCTGCTTATGCTGACGGAACAAGATGGAATAATGAAGACAGTGCTGAAGATATAGGGAGTATAACTGACTATATTTACTCTGCCGTCCTTGCTGCGGGCGGTGCTATATATTATACGAGCGGTGATATTGGAACAATATCGGGTACGTATACCGGCAACTATGCTCAATCGACAACATCAGGAAACAATGCTCTGGGCGGTGCTGTATATTCTGCCGGTGATATTACTATCTATGCGGGTGCCGGCTCTACTACAACTTTTTCCGGAAACTACACTGTCAGCGGTTCCGGAAGTGTTGCTCCAAACGCTATTTTTATGGATACAACAAAAGGTGCTGTTACTCTTACTCTCAACTCTTACGGTACAATTGTTATTGATGACACGATTGACGGCGGTGTAATTACCAGTTCGTCTACGTATGCGTATAATAGAAATTCAACAAAATACAATCTCGTTCTGACAGGCGATACAAACGGTGTTATTGAACTCAATAACGCTGTCTATGCTGCTAATGTTACTCTCGATAATGTCAATCTGTACATAAAGTCTTCAACTTTCAGCTCGACTACGACAACATTTACCGCAAATTCCGGAACCGTATCAATGGTGGACGGCAGTGCCGTTACAAATACCATACGATATCTGACATCGGATTCTTCCGTATTATACTATCTTGATGTTGATGGCAGTAATATTGACAGAATAAGCACAGACGCTACATCAACCGGAACTGTTACTATCGGCGGATTTAATTATATTACGGCACTGTCTGATAATTCATCTCAAACCTATACAAATGTATTAAACAGTACAACAATGACCCTTGCGGTGTCATCATCAGCTGCAGTTACCAATGCATCAACTCCGGGTCCGAATATAAAATACAGTGATGAATGGACAAAATCGGGGGCAGAAGCCGTTCAAACAGCTTCGGGTTGGAATCTGATTATTTATAACAACTATGTTTTTGATGATAATCCTTTAATGACATTAAATACTACGGATTATGACGGCGAGTCGAGAACTTACGTTTTTGATGCATCAGGTCAGACTTATACGGCAGTCAGTTCTTTCGGTACAACTGATCCTAATTCTACCTTAACAATTTCCGGGTATTCTGACGGCTCAAGCGTGATTGACGGGAGTGGATATCAGATGTTTACCCTTGCAGATAGCACAACTGTGTTGGAAATTTTAAGTGTTACTCTTAAAAATGCTTATTCTTCCACGTACGGCTCCGTTATATATAATACGGCAGGAACTCTGACCCTTTCAAGTTCTGTTGTTTCTTCAAATAGTGCTGTTAATGCCGGTGCGATATATAATGCCGGCACAATCAATGTATCATCAACAACTTTCAGCTCAAACGCCGCAACCACGTACGGCGGTGCAATATATAATACCGGAACGGCAACGATTACAGACTCAACATTCACGGGCAACTCTGCAGTAACGGGCGGTGCAATATATAATACCGGAATCATGTCGATTGCGGGTTCAACTTTTGCAACAACTACGGACAGTATATATAATACCGGTACAATTACCATTGACGGCTCGTCTGTGACAACCGTATATTCTGCAATCTCCGGCTCCGGTAAGCTGACTCTTAATTCAGAATTGGATTTGTACGGTACTATAGCGGATGATCAGGTCGTGGCTGTTTCCTCCGGCGGCACGCTTGCCATATATAACGGTTCGACTCCGTTTGTGTTTGATACTACATCAGACAGCTGGGCGCAGGGTGGTACAATCAGGCTTGCGGTTGAAGATGCCGTCTTGTCTTTTGCTTCCGGCAGCTATAATATTGTAGGTAACTTAACAGGTGTTTCCGGCTCGGAGCTTATAAACTCCGGTGCTTCTCTGACAATAAGAAGTACTGCATCTGTATCGGGTTTTGGCGGAACTTATGAACAAAACGGCGGTTCTTTAACGGTTCAGCTTGGAGCGATACTATTCAGCGGCGAAAAAAATATTAATTCCGGTGATTTAACTATTAATTATGACAGTTTGACCGGTCTTACCAATATAAATCTGGGTACAAGTACCAATATGACTATTAATACGACATCGGGCGGCACTATATCGGATTCAATTTTTGCTTTCGAGGGAACAAATGCGACCGCAACTTTTGGAACAACCGGAGAGAGTACTGTCAATCCTACATACAAATTATCGGACATTGCCGGAATGTATTCTGATTCCAATACCGTCAAAATAAGCAGTTCAACGGTTAATCTTACTGATACTCTCTATGATAATAATCAGTATGTATTTGAAAATTCTGTATTAGCGCTTGCAGACGGTTCTGTCAATTCTTATACTTTTGAATATTTATCATCTGTAAATTCTACTCTGACAATAGATATTGATTTTGTTAGCGGAACAAATGATTCTTTAACTATAAACTCCGGCAGCGGAACAATAACTTTATCGTCAGTAACAATTTCGGGTGTTTCGTCCGATACGGGTGTTTATACTATTTTGAAAGGTGATGCAATCGGCTCTGTTACTCTTGAAATAGCCGACTCCGTATTATCTCAAACCTTTAATACTAATTTGGGCAATGTTATATATACAACCGACGATGTATCCACAAAAAAATTCCAAGCATACACGGAAAGTGGTTATATTGTTGGGCTAGAGCTTGTTAATGGTGATGATATGGATCCTCTGGCTGCAATAAATCAAGCATCGTCTGCAACAGATTCCAAATATGCAGTCAGATATTTTCTGTTTACGGAGGATAATGAAACCTATACAATCGGAAGTGCACTTGAAACAACAGGAAACGGTACGTTATATATTAATATGTACGGAACGGATACCTATGACGGAGCTGTTATAAGCGGCGGAGATTCAACTAGATATTCTATGTTTTATCTTTCAAGCAGTGCTGCTGTGATAAGGGCTTATAATGTCACATTTCAAAATGCGGCAATAAATTCTAACGGTAATAATGCATCAGTGTTTGATATAGGCTCGGGTACTCTTGTTTTGAATAATGTTACATTCACCGGTAATGCGGGATATGCTATATTCAACGCTTCAGGAACAGTTACGCTGACCGATGTTACGTTTTCTGCGGCAACAAGCGGGTATACGAATGCGATATATAATGCAAATGCTATGACATTCAGCGGAACAACGGTTATTAATTCCGCTCTGACAAATATTCAGGGTGCAACTGTTGATTTTACCGGTGCTTCAACATTAGGCTCAGAACTGGGTTCTTTGGGAAGTATTACCAACGCAGGTACGATTACTTTTACAAACGGTATGACAATAAACGGTACCATTACAAATAATAGCGGCGGTCAAATGATATTTAATTCAGCTGCATATATTTATGGTACTGTTGCCAATGCAGGAACAATGAGTTTTTCAAAAATTACAATCAATAACACTACTGTGACAAATACAGGTACAATGTCTTTCGGTTCTCAAGGTGATACAAACACACTTACCGCCGCGGCAATACTGTATAATGGTGATGTCAACACGGCAGGTGATCTTTCTGTTATGGGTACTCTTGTATTAGAGCAGAATGCTATCATCTACAATAACAATGGTACATTCTCTTTGTCGGGAACTTTGAGTGCAAATTCTGCCAGCTCAGTACATATAGCATCAGGTTCAACTTTTAGTATTTTGTCGAACGGGCAAATCTCTGATACGGGCAGTTATCTGAAATGGTACATATATTCGGGCGGAATTCTTAATATAGCAAGCGGAACATCAAACGCTTTGACTATTGATTCAAATGATAGCTGGGCAGGTACTATAAACTTAAGCAATTCGAGCAGCTTTACGCTGTCTGACAGTTATGGCACATTAACCATGCTTGCAGACTATTTAACAGCCGATGATACTGCCTCAACATTTATAAACGACGGTGCAACAATAATCATATCTGGAGATAACTCGGGTTATAATGCTATTTATCAACAGAACGGCGGTTCTCTCACTTCAACATCAGCTTATCTGTTCAGCGGTACAAAGAATATAAATTTGAGCGGAACATCATCAACCACAGCGGAAGTTATTATAAATGATGCATCGTTAGAACTTGCGTTCTCTAAATTATACCTGGGTAATTATGCAACTCTCACATCCATTTCATCCGGCGGTACGATTGATGATGGTGTATTTTATATGTCGGGTCAGTATTCTACTGCTGTTTTTGAATCTTATAATTCTGCATATCTATCGACATTTTATTTATATCCGATAACGTGGTCAAATTCTACAATCAATACAAATACCGTATGGTTTAAAAATGCGACTTTAAGTTTACAGGCAGCTGAAAATGAAAGTTATTATTATTCCGGTGTTAAATATGCACTTCAAAATACTACAATAGATTTACAGGATGAATCAACGAACAGTTATATATTTGATTATTTATACGTTTCATCTGATTATCCGACAATTTCATTAAAAATAGATTTAGATGTTGTAAACGGAACTGCTGACAGTATCACGATAAGAAGCGGTGCCGGTACAATTTCAAATGATAATACAACTTCAATATCGGGTGGAGTTATAAATATTACCGATATTGTTTTTTTAAATACAGGAACTACGACTGAAAAACGTGTTGCAATTCTAAGTGTTCCTTATACTTCAGGCTATGATGCATCAGCATTGTTTTCATTAACAATAGATGATGCGGTACTGGCAAAACAGACTTCGGATTTAGATTACAATGTTTTATGGAATGATATTTATTCCGCCGCATTCAGTATTGATATAGAGTACTCTACATCCGGTTCTATAACAACATGGTATCTTGTTTATTCACTTTCTAATTATTCTGATTTGCTGGCAGCATTAAATACCCATATATTTGATGATACATCACAATCAAAGTCGTTCAGTTTTGACAACTCATATTCCACGGAAACCTATCAAATGAGTACTGATTTAGGTAAGACATATACCGGCGAATTGTCAATTATTGGTGTAAGTGCTTCTGAAGATACAATTAATGCAAGCGGATATTCAATGTTTGAATTAGCTGACAGCGGAACAGATGATAATGGTAGTAGCTATAATATCGGTCAGGTTATTTTAAACATAAGTGATATAACAATAAAAAATGCGGCAACAACCTCATTGACGGGCGGTTCGGTTGTCAATATGAACAATTCTTCATCAGGTACAAAATTGACGCTTGATAGTGTTATTATCCAATCTTCGTATGCCGCCGGAACATCCGCTGCTTACGGCGGAACTATATATATATATCAGGGTAGTGCCGAAATTAACAAATCAAAATTCTCAAGCAACTATGCAAGTTCGACATCCGGTATGGCGCTGGGCGGTGCGATATATCTCGGCGGCTCCGGCAGCGCAACGATTACAAATACTTCATTTGATAGCAACTATGCGTTTTCCTCCGCTAAGTTAGCGTTGGGCGGTGCTATATATACAGAAAAGGATTTAACAATTGCAGCAACCGACGGAAATACCGTTGTTTTTTCAAATAACTATGTTAACGGTGCAAATACAGGTTCTTCCAATTCCGCTAATGCTATATTTGTTGCCTGTTCGTCCACTCAAACCACTTCAAATCCTACATTAACTCTCAGTGCAACAAATAACGGTATAATACAATTTAACGGCAATTCGATTGAGGGCGGATATTTAAGTTCGGATTCTAATTTAACACAATCTGCTAATTATCAATTTAACCTTCTTTTGAACGGTGTGGGTACATATATTTTATCCGATATTGTCGGTGCCAATATATATACTGACTCAACAGCTATTACATTGAGTTTTTCCGAAGCTGTAATAAATTATTCAAATATTGATTTAACAACCGGCGGTACTGCTTTAACACTTGACACGACAACTGTTAAAAATGCGAATTCATCATCTTCTGCTCTTGTTGCAAACTCGCTTTCATTTACTCTTATTGCATCTACTTTTTCTGATAATGCCGGCGGGGCAATAAAATTAACGGGTGGTACATTCAGGTCTTCAGGTAGAAGTGTATTTTCGGGTAATTCAATAACGTCATCTTCTTCATCGGCAGGTGCTGCATTGAATGTTTCGGGGGCAAATTTTGACACTTCAACAACATCTCCGTTCATTGCGGCATATACAGGAAACTACGTAAATGTTTCATCAGGTTATGCGATCGGCGGTGCCGTTTATTTCAGCGATTTATCAAGCAGCATTGTTTATCTAGCATCTTCATTTACCGGCAACTATGTTTATACCGGTTCGGCAAATTTGTTAGCATTAGGCGGAGCAATTTACTCCAATTCAGATATAGCTCTTGTTGCTGACGGTTCGGCATCTGCTTATTCAAGTATTACCATAAGCGGAAACTATACCTATGATGCGGAAAACGGAAAGGTCTATAATGCGATATTTATGGCTGATGGTGCGAGTTTAACTCTTTATGCCGCTAATTCGGGAACTATCTCAATATATGATATTATAGACGGTGGTACGGTTGATTCTTTTTCGTCTGTTTCATATGGCACAAAATATGCAATTACGGTGACCGGTGATTCCTATAGTACTGTTAATCTGTATAATGCGATAAAAAATGCAGCTATCACTGTAGATAACGTTACATTAAACCTTAACGGTTCTTCATCAAACAATTCGGAATTATCTTCTGATTATATTGATATTCTAACGTCAGCCGATACAGGTGCATATTCAACACTGACTGTCAACAGCGGTACTGTTAATTTGAATTATGTAACGATAAATAATGCAGCAAACGTTCTTAATGTTGATACGACTTCCGCAAATTTGAATGTAACAAATTCATATATAAATATGGCGGACGAAGAAGCGGGACAAACGTTAAATCTTGGTATTTTAAATTCCGATTCAAATTCTATTTATTCAATTGATTTCAGCTTTACATTGTTAGGAGCAGTGTATGATACGATAAAGGTTGCATCTACTTCAACCGGTACTGTTACGCTTGATGTAAACTGGATTGTAGATTCTAACGATTATATTGAATCAGGTCTGTATGAAGTTATTACCGATTCAAATATAAAACTTGTACTGGCAGAGGATAAATCCTGGTCTTTTTCTGTTCCGGAAAACGGTATTGTTGAATGGGATACATATCTTGGTGAAAAGAGTGCTCAAATCAGCGGTAATGCTATAGAGATTATTGATACTCAGCTGGATACTCTTGCACAGGTCAGTATTTTTGATACGGGTGAGGAAGGTAATGTTCGATACTTCAATTTTACAACGAATGAAACAGACGAAACATACACACTATACAGTGATTTATACAGTTCTTCATGGGGGTATCCTGCAAGCGGAACATTGTATATTGCCGGTATTAACGGTAAAAATGATGTAATTAACGGTCTTTATACTGATGAGGACGGTAACACCACTAACTATGCGATGTATATTATCAGAGATAATAATGATGTGACTATTGATATAAAATATGTCACCATTCAAAATATCGGTGCTTATGCGGATACAAATTCGTCCGTTGCGTATCTTGATAATTCTACGGCAAAACTTAATCTGACAAATGTTACATTGACCGATAACAGCGGTTATGCAATTTATAACAGGCAGGGGCTTGTAACATTGACAAATGTTACCGTAAATGCACCTACTGAAGAACAAGCAACATCCGCAGCTTATAATGAGATATATAACATTGCAAATGTTACCTCGGATGATACCGTGACGGGCGGAATAGTTACATCAGGTACAAACTATTTCTATACAAAAATTACTAATTCCGGTATGATAAAAACATCAGATACAAATTATTTTTATTCTGATATAGCCAATACCGGCACTATACAAATTGGCGGTATTGTCAATATACAGGGTAGTGAATCAGCAGGTATTTCTATTTATAACGGAACAAGCGGTTCTTCTTCAAAGGGTACAATATCACTGCTTGAGAATGCAACTTTGAATATAAAAGACTATGCAACGGTTGCTTCAAATCAGAATTTGGTGCTTGCAGCCGGCAGTTACGTATATGTAACAGGCGGTACTTTGTATATTGATGATTCGGATTACTGGTATGGTTCAATTTATTTAAATAATGAGGATTCTGTTCTTAATTATGCTTCTGTGTCAAATAACAATTATGGTTCGGAAGATACTGACTATGACAGAGGTGCATTAAATGCAACCAACGGTACTATCAATATCAATAGCGGCACACTCTATGTTACCGGCTCTGATGCGATATCTGATGATGTGATACTTAACATAACATCAGGCTCTACACTGTATATTGTTGATCATTCAGATTCATCATCGGCTCTTACTATTTCAGTTGGTGAGGATAGTTGGGATGGACAAATAATCCTCAAAAATTCATACCTGACATTATCTGCAGGTACCGGCAGTGATTCTGACTCTGACACCGGGAGTGATTCCGGCAGCGTAAATACATCGTTCCTGTTAAATGTGGCAGGAATGCTTTCCGGAGATTCAAGTTCAACTTTTAGGAATAACGGGCTTGAGATTACTGTTTCGAGTAATACATCAGATTTTTACGGTGAATATATTCAGGATAATAACGGTTCAATAGAGGTTACGTCGGCAGGTACATTCTTTAGTTCCGATTCTAAAAAGACTATAAACAGCGGAAGCGTTAAAGTTACACGTTCAACAGAGTTGGATTTCAATAATGTAACTCTCGGCTCAAACACAGAGATGACGGTTTCTTCAACCGGCGGTAATATTGATTCGGATTTGTTAACTTTCAGCGGTTCAAATGCCGGAGTAACATTCTATTTTTATTCAGGTGCCGCATCCTCAGACTATTATACTTTGTATAATATAAATACCGGCAGAACGAATAGTATTACAATCGGTAATTCAACCGCAAACAGTAAAGCAACAATTGTCAGGTTAGGTTACGATTCAGGCAGTGACGGATTTGTTTTTACCGGAAATACTATTTATACATTTGTTAATGCAACCGTTGATTTAACAAATGATACTGATTATAACAGCGGGTTTAATACTTATACATTCAGTCATTTGAATATAGGTGATGATGTTGTATTTAATCTTGATATGGATTTAGCCAACTTCAGCTCCGATAAAATAGTTATTAGTGCTGAACCATCCGATACTTCTTCGACCCAAACAATAATTTTAAACTTAAACTATATAAATGAACCATCAAGTACTGCCGGCACTATGAGCGATATTATACAAGTCCTTTCCGGTTCGACGGCAGCATATTATGAGCTGGCTCTAAGTGAAGATGTTGTTACATCCTGGACATTTGAAGATTACAAATCTACCGGTTCGGTTAATTATGATACTTTTATTGGTACAAAGACGATTTCATTGTATACAAAAGAAACGACTAATGATTCAATTATTCTTGTATGCAATCAAGCGGATACATTGAGATCCATAAATACCTATAGCGGTTCAACTAACAGGTATTTCTATTTTACCGGTTCAAATCAGACATATACCCTGCTGGATGATACCGGTACAACTGCTGCAGGTACTATGAATGTTGTCGGTTACGATATGGCAACTAATATCATTGATGCAAAAAATACGGCTTATAATGTTATAGGTGAAGAAACTCACCTTGTTACTGATACTGTCGAAAAGAGTTTTTCAATGTTTCAGATTACAAATTCCGGAACAACACTCAATATAAGTGATGTAACTATTCAGAATGCTGTTGTCGGTGATGATTCTGCGGGTGGTTCCTCAAGCATGGCCTCTGTATTGTATGTTGGAAGTACAGATTCATCTGTTAATCTGTCTAATGTTACCTTTACTAACAACATGAGTTATGCAATTTATAATGCAGGTTCTATGACAATGTCAGGTGTTGTAATGACGGCAGCTTCTACAGTTGATTATTCAAATGATATTTATAATGCGGGAACATTAAGTATTACCGGTTCAGGTAACATTTTCTACACAAGTACTCAAAATACAGGTACAATTACTGTTCAAAGTGAGGGAAGTCTGTCAATGGGTACAGGTTCTGTTTTATATAACGCTGCATCCGGTTCAAAATTTAATGTATATGGTACACTGTATATGAATTCCGGTGCATCATATTATGCAGAGGCCGGAACTACAACTGTTACGGGTGTTATAACAGGTGCGAATACATCATCATACGGAAGCATATATCTTGATAAAGGTGCAGTATTAACCCTTAACGGGACAGGTTCCTCTATTGCGGAAGGTATTGCAATGACAGTTTACGGTACATTAAATGTCACAAACAATTATGTTACAAATGATGATGATTCTGTCTGTTACGGTTTAATACTTTCTTTAAATGATATATTTGTGAATGACGGTTCGGATTATGCAGGCACCATAAATATCACAAACAACGGTGTTCTGACATTGCGTTACGGATTAAATGAATCAGACAGTTATACTATCAGCAAAAGTGAAATTATCGGCGATGCTACAGCAAGATTATATAACGGTGAATCAGGTTATGATAACGGTTTAACATTGACTATTACTTCTGATGAATCGGCATTTCAGGGTATATACATTCAATACGGTTCCGGCACCTCACTTTCCGTCGAAGCTGGCGGTACAATATTTTCCGGTGCTAAATATATTGAAGAAAGTTCATCTCTTGATGTTCATGCTGCAACAATAAATTACAGCGGTGTGTATCTGGGCTCGAGCGCACAATATGAGCATATAGCTACAAGCTCTAACGGCGGTACTATCAGCGACAATCTTTTAACATTCACTTCGGCAGGTGCAACAGCCACTTTTAGAAAAAGCTCTACTCTTGGTGACGATGTTACTGTGGCTTTCACCCTGAATCCTATTACTCCGTCTTCTTATTATACCGGAGCTGTTAATACTCTTATTATAGACAGTGCAACAATCACTTTAGGCGGCAGCGATTATTCGGGATCCGGAAGTTATGTTGCTTATCAATTTTTAAATTCTGTTGTTGATATGATGTCAACATCAACTGATAGCAGTGAAATTACTCTGACGGATTATATATTTACAAATCTTACGACTACAAATTCTACCTACAAAATTGATATAGATTTAGCAACAATGACCTCTGATACAATCACTATATCTTCAAGCGGTACGGCTTCAGGTGAAGTTTGCATTACCGATATAAATTTTGTTAATGTTTCCGAAACATCTGAGGGTACTATTCAGATTATTAAAAACGGAAATAATGCTTTCTATTTAAATATTGATGCGATTTTAAAAGATACCTCCGGTGCATATAACTGGACTTATGAAATAGATTCTTCAACAAATACAGTATATAATGATACATATCTCGGATCTAAGATGATAAGTTTAGCAACGACATACTCCATTAATGATAGTATTAAGATAACAAGTCAACAAGAAGATACGCTTGCTTCAATTAACCAGTATGAAACCGAAGAGAGCCGATATTTCATTTTTAGAGGAGATTCAAGCGGGACATATTCATTGATAGATAATGCAGGTACAACGGCATCAGGAACATTTTATATAACAGGTCGTGATACAGCCGCCAGCGGTTACAGTGATGTCATTGATGCAGGACAGTATACTACTGATGAAACAACCGGTAAAACAACTCTGAGCGGTAATTACTCCCTGTTTGACGTGACTTCGTCTGTTGTGATGACTATTTCAAATGTTACGATTATGAATGCGGGATTAATTATCGATGCAAGCGCATCCGTTATCAATATGAACAACGAAAATGCATACGTAACATTAAGCAATGTTATTCTGTCGGAAAACAAAGGTTATGCTATATATAATAAGGCAGGTGAGCTGAATTTAAACAGTGTTACATTTGAAGTGAGTGATACATACTCAAGCAGCAATGCACTGTTTAATGCTGCAACTCTGACTACATCGGGTACAAACGTTTTTGGAACAACCGTTGAAAACGGCAGCTCTATAAATGCAGCCGGAACTTTTACAACATCAGGTACGAATACATTCACGAATACTGTAACGAACTACGGAGAAATGAATTTGGGCGGTACCGACAGTTTCATCAGTTTGAGCGGTACGGGCACGGTTAATATCACAGGAGATGTGACAATGAGCGGAGTTCTGGCTGCCGATTTGGCGATAACCATAGATGATGGCGGTAAACTCACTGCAAGCGGTACAGAGTCCGTTATCAACTTGAATACCGGCGATAGTTGGAATTCTGCGGGATATGTTATTATTGACGGCGGTACTCTGAACTATGACGGATTAGAGAACAACGGATATTTTTCATCTACGACAAATGGCGGTTATTTGAATATCAATTCGGGTATATTCACACTTGCCGGTGCTTCATTAACTTCAACTTCTGATTTGGCTGATGCAATTATCGTTACAATAAAAAATGGTGCAACCTTTGCGATATCAACATCAGAGGCGGTTACTTTTGATAAATATGATACAATATATTCGGAAGCGTTAATTGTTCTTACCGATACGGCTTCTCTTACATTATCCGGTATAACATTTATCAACAATGCAATAACAGCAGAAAATGCTATAAGTTTAAGTATATCTGGGCAAATTACGGGTGAATCGACAACAGCTCTAAATAACAGTGCTGTCGATATTACAATAAATTCCGACCAATCAACTTTTGAGGGCGTTTATACTCAAACAGGTGATAATACAATGACCGTAACTTCTACAGGTATAATCTTTGCGGGACGTAAAAATATCAATGCGGGTAAATTATACATAACAACAGGTGATGACGGTATTTATTATACCAGATTGTACTTAGGTAATGATGTCGTATTTGGAAACTACAGTATAACCTCCGAGGGCGGAGAAATCTCCGCAGATGTTCTTCATTTCTCGGGTGAGGGCGCCGTTGCAACATTCTATCTCGATTCTAATGCTGAAGGTATTGATATTGTTGATTATGTGCTTGCCTCAAATATCACTAACGCAGGCTATACTAATACAGTTGCGTTTGAAAAAGCAAGGGTTAGGCTCACTTATACAACATCTGCCGATACCGATACTACCAAAACTTATGATTATACAGGCTCTACAATCTACAGCTTTAAAAATTCATACATAAACCTTACATCGAGTGAAAGCTGGCCGACATCAGGTGAAACAATAGAGGGTACAACTGATATATACAGATTTACGAACTTGCAATTAGATAATACTTATTTTGCAATTGATATAGACTGTGAAAACAATTCCTATGATACAATTTATGTGACGTCGGAAGATGCTTCCGGTACAATAAATATTGATGTAATAAACTGGATTACGGAGCCGGTGGTTAATGACGGACAAAGCTCAAATGTAACAATGCAGGTTCTTCATTCCGCTACGAATAATGTTCAACTGGCGCTTGTTAGTTCTGATTTGTATTCGTGGGAATATTCAATAGATACAAATTATCTGGATTCTGACGGTAACGTTTCGGTAGCTTACAACAATTATGTCGGCGGTAAAACACTCTCTATCGGTACTACAACTACTACAAACGATTCACTTGTATTTAAATACTCACAGGATGATTTACTTAAAGCTGTTAATACATACACAGTCAAAAATACAACGTCAAATACAAGAACATTCACTTTCGATGCTGCAAATGAAACATATACAATGATAGATAATTCTTGTGCAACCGCAAGCGGAACATTTACAATATCCGGTTATAAAACAGATGATGAAAGTTCTATGGATATAATAGAAGCGGGCGGTAAATATTCTCTGTTTAAACTTTGCAACGCAACTGAAATGATAGTAGAAAATGTTGCCGTTCAAAATGCCGTAATCAGCGCAACTGCAGCTAAAGCAACCGATGAGCTTGCAGAGAATGCCTCTGTCTTTGATATTACAAGTTCATCTGTAAAATTAACCTTATCAAATGTTGTGTTAAGATATAATGCCGGAAATGCATTATATAATGCGGGTGGAACCGTAACAATGGAAAATGTTACCTTTGCCGCATCGGGCGGTGTGACAACATCAAACACAATATATAACTACATAGGAACAATTACTGCAAGCGGTGAAAACGTATTCGCTACTGATATAACAAACCATACGGCTGCAAACTTCTATCTGTCGGGTACTAACACGATTTCGGGTGATATTACAAACTCCGGTGTAATAGCTTTTAACGGTACAACTACCGTATCAGGCGATATTACCAATACGGGTAATTTATATATTGCAGGAACTGCTTCAATAACAGGAGAAATATGCACAACTCTTGGAATGTATACCGGTACTGTTCCGGGCAGTATGGGTTCAACTGCCGGAGAAACTTCCGTTACATTTTTCAATACAATCTATAACTCGGGTGTTATTACAATCAACGGTAATGACATTTTGAGAGCGGCATTGACATCTTATGACAGCAATTATGGAACACTTGCTATCAACGGTTCACTTACCGTCGGCTCAAACGGTCTGATTGAAAGCGGTAATGCTATAACTCTTTCTTCCGATGCTGCTCTGACGATTGATAAAGGTACGGTATACGTAGACACAGGTGATACACTTGCGGGAACAATTACCCTCGGCACTTCCGACAGCTCAACCGCATCTGATACAAGCACTCTATATTATTACGGTGTAAATACAACAAGTAGTACTTTGCCTGTTATTACGGCAACATCGGGAACATTCTATCTCGAGGACGGAACATTATACCTCTCATCAAGTGATTCCATTGCTGATGCGGTTAACTTTATGCTGGATGGAGGTAATCTGAATGTCAATTCATACGTAGGAACAATATTATTATCATCGGGCGATGTCTGGAAAGATACTAATGTTGTATTGAATGCATCCGCTATAATACTCGGCAGCGGACTGAACAGTAATTCAACATTGACACTTGACAATGCTGACCAGCTGACGGGAGATAGCACATCAACTTTAACCAATAATGCGGTTGTAATTACTATATCTGCGGATAACAGTAAATTTTTGGGTGAGTATGTTCAGGAAAGAACTTCTACCGCTTATACACCGTCGTTGACGGTAACTACAGACGGTACGGTTTTTGGCGGTGTTAAAACCATCAATTCCGGCTCTGTTTATATTGAGAGTGAAAGTCTTATCAATTATTCGGGTTTTGTAATCGGAGGAAGCTCAACTGATGCCGTTACATTCTCAAATTATTCGGCAGGCGGTACAATTACATCTGATGTTATTTCATTTACCGGTGCGGGTGCTGTTGCAACTTTCGGCAAATTAAGCTCTCTTGAAAGTAATGCGGAATATAAGGTTGATACTATAGATGCCGCAGACAATACATTTATATTTAAGGATTCAAATGTTGAGCTTATAGCTGTAGATTATGATACAGTATTCCAACTTGAAAATTCTGTCGTGAGTATGCAGACAGATATTGGCACTTCTAAATATAATGAATATACATTCAATACCCTTATAAACAGTGAGTCTTATTACAAAATAGATGTTAATCTGGCAGGTTTTGTATCGGCAGATGAAGAAACATCCGCTGAGGCAGGAACTTATTCCGATATTATTACCGTTGTGGATACGGCATCATCAAGCGGGGCTGTTGTTATTTCAAATATCAATTTTGTCGGTACTCTTGATCAGTTTGCGAATAGTAAAATTCAAATACTTACAAATGCGACAACTAAATTCTATCTGTCATTGTCTGATGAAGTGGCAGGTACGACATGGGGATATACACTCTCAGACCATACAAGCGGCAGCACTGTTTCTGTCAATTATGATGATTTTCTCGGCACAAAAGCTATTCGTGCGGTTAAGTACTCAAGTGCTTCTGCCGCTGCTGACAGTATAGAAATTTATAATAAATCTATAAGCGATGTTCTGCGTGAGATAAATATGTATGAAACAGAAGACGATGTTGTAAGAGAATTTATTATTGGGGATGCTTCTGCTACATATACAATGACGAAAAATGCAGGTATCACGGCAGCCGGTACTTTTAATGTAATCGGTACGGCAGATGCCGATTCAACTTCTCCGACAGATATAATAGACGGCGGAAATGCATATTCTCTGTTTCAGGTTGCTAATGCGGTAACAATGTCAATAAGTGATGTTGAACTTAGAAATATGTCAGCAAAAGATGATGACGGAAACACCATAAATGCATCAGTTCTTGATATTACAAGCTCGTCTGCTGTTGTAACTCTGAATAATGTTGTTATGAGAGCAAATGACGGAAATGCAATATACAATGCAGGAACGGTCAGGTTTAATGATGTTACCGTGGTAAGCGGTACTGCAATAGCAGATAACAGCGTTGTGAACGCAAATATTATGATAATGAACGGTGAAAATACGTTTGGAAGTGCGTTTACCAATACGGAAACAGGTAAGATAACATTATACGGTATTGACACATTCAGCGGAACATTAACTAATGCAGGCACAATCAATATCGTTGCCGACTCTTCAACAAATCCTGCTGTTGCTGAAGAAGATATTTTAAATACTTTCTCATCAATAATTAACTCCGGAACAATTATAACATCAGCAGGCAGTTCGGTATTTAACGGTGCTGTAACAAACACGGGAACAATAACGCTTGGCGGAGCTGATATTATAGCGGCAGCCGTATCCGGAAGCGGTTCTTTGAATATACTTTCAAACACAGGCGGTGCGATGGTATACGCAACTACGATAACAAGTTCAGGCTCTATTGCCGGAGAAGTTGTTCTTAATGTTGATTCTACAGGAACACTGATTATAGCAGGCGGTACAGTTAATATCAATGACGGTGACAGCTGGTCAGGTATTATCAATATGACGGCAGATGAGGAGGGTACGGCAGTTTCTGTATTGAATATATCTGATATAACGTCTAACGGTACGATTACTGCAACAGCAGGCAATATAAATATTTTATCGGGTAATCTCACAGTAACAAGTACTGATTCGGTTGTTGATGATGTGAATATCAATATATATTCTACAGGTCAATTAACAATTAAAGATGATGTTGAATTTAATCTTCAAAGCGGTGATGTCTGGGCAGGTACGATATATTTAACGGATACAGCACAGCTTAATACGGAATCTGATTTGACAACAAATTCAACGTTAACATTGCAGCAGAATAATATGCTTGTCGGAGGAGAAAATACAATTTATACTAATAAGGGTCTGGCACTTATTATTACAGCTAGTCAGGAAACATACTCCGGTACTTATAATCAAGAGTCAGGCAGTTTAACCTTATATGCAAACGGATATAACAATTATTACGGTGCAGCATTTGGAGGTACAAAAAATATCAATTCAGGCTCTGTTACCATATACAGCAATAATGATATAGATTATGACAGTTATGTGTTATCGAGCGGTACAACATTTACAAACTATTCAACAGGTGGCTCTGTTGAAAGCACTGTTGTCGGTTTTTCATCAGGTGCATCAAGTGCGATAGTTACTTTTGACAGTGTAAGCAGCTCAGAACAGGCTGAATACGATTTGTCAGCTTATTCTATGACATCGGCTAATACAATCCTGTTCAAAAATTCAATTGTTACACTGAACGATACTGAATATACCGATTCTACAATCTATCAATTCGGTGCTAACACCCTTGTTAATGTTCAGGATGAAAAATTTACAAGCTATTCATTCGGAGTTTTGAACACTTCAACCGATGGCATAACAATAAAAACAGAATATCCGATGTACAGTATAGATATTGATTTTGCCGGAGTTGTTGAAGATGCTGATACTTCGGCCTTAACATCAATTGCTGATACATTCACCGTAGGCTCCGGCTCTGCCGGCGTAGTTACAATATCTTCAATAAACTTTATTAACTTTGATATAGATTACACTCTTGGTATAGTACAAATTCTTAAAGGTGACGGAGTAAGTTCAACAGGTGTATCTCTGGCGCTTTCGGATGAGCTTGCCGCAACCGTTTGGGAAAAAGAAATTGCTGACTGTTATGTTGAAGGTGTCGGATATCAGGTTTATTCCGATACGTACATCGGCACTAAAGGTATTCAGGCAGCTGCATTTGATGAAAGTTCTACCGTAAACGACAGTATAGAAATCTATATCAAGTCGCAGGATGATACATTACGTGCATTGAATGTGTATTCAACGGATAGTGCCCGTTATTTCTTATTCAGAACAGGTGCCGACGATTATCATCTGGCGGCTAATCTCGGTGAAACAGCGGCAGGCACTCTTAACATTGCCGGTAATAACGATAATTATACATATGTTATTGACGGTTCAGATGCTGAGAGTACAGATACTTCATATTCGATGTTTATTCTTAAAAATGCCGTTACTCTGAATATATCTTATGTAACTATTCAAAATGCGGCAATCTACTCAACAACAAGACATAATGCATCCGTAATTGATATGTATAATTCATCGGCGGTTGCAAATATCAGTAATGTAGTGTTTACCGATAACGCAGGTTATGCAATATATGCAAATGCAGGTACTGTAAACCTTTCGAATGTAAAATTCACAGAAAGCGACGGGTCAAATAATAATCTGTATATATCAGGAACGGCAAAACTTAATGTTGACGGTGCAAACTCATTTGGAACAACCGTTACCAACAGCGGCGGAACGGCTGTTTTTGACGGTACAAACGAATTTTTGCTGACACTTAATAACACAAGCAGTGCAACAATGACAATCAGCGGAACAAACACTTTTGAAAATATAACCGGCACATACGGCGGTGCAATTTATAACAATTCATCAACTTTGACAATAAATTCAGGCTCCGTATTTGAGTCAAACACTGCAGAACAAGGTGGTGCGATTTATATATCCGGAACAAAAACCGTTAATATAACGGGTATTTTTGGCGAGGATGGTTCTTCCGGTAACAGTGCGGAATACGGCGGTGCTGTTTATATTACCGGTGCAAACGGTAATGTTACTCTGTCGGGTACATTTATCGGCAACACGGCATCATCTCTGGGCGGTGCAATATATTCGGATTCAAGTTTCACTATTGCAGCTGATGCATCTGACGTTATCTTCTCCGGTAACACTGCTAACGGTGAAAGTAATGCCGTTTATATAAATTCATCTTCTACATCAACTACTCTTACATTGAATGCTTCAAACAACGGTTCTATCAGTTTTTACGATGCTGTTCAGGGAGCAAATAAATATAATATTGCGATTACAGGCGGTAACTTAGACGATTTTGTTTCTTTCTATAATCTGATTAATAATGCAAATATAACAATTAACAATGTATCGGTCAAAATTGATGCTACAAATTTGGAAAATCCTGAAAGCGCAATTGAGGGAACATCAATTACCCTTAATTCCGGCGAATTACAATTGACCGGCATAACAATTGATAACTGGACAACATCTGATGCGGTATCGTCTAACCTGACGGTCAACTCATCAAGTTCAACACCGTATTTGACACTTTCAAAATCAACAATTAACCTTTCAAATACGGAGGCTTCCGATTTGGCGGCGAACCTTACAAATGATACTTATATGGGTATATTATCATCTGATGTCGATAGTGAATATTCAATTGATGTAATATTTAGTGATGATTATACGGTCAATTCGGACGGAACACTTACATACAATGTTTCAAATTCTACGGATACAATTACTGTCGCTGACGGTTCATCAGGTGTTATAACACTCACTTCAATAAATTTCATAAATGTTGATTCAACCAATGACGGAGTTATCCAAATTATCAAAGGTGCTTCAAATTCAACTATAACTCTTGCACTCGGCTCTGATGTTGAAACAAATTGGGTATATAAAATCAGTGATTATGTAACAGACGGAGTATTAAATGTTAATTTTAGTGATTTTGTCGGTGAAAAGAATTTAAAACTCTCTAATACCGACACTTCCGGTAATATTTATGACAGTATCGAAATTGTTTCAACGAAATATGATACTCTTGCGCAGGCTAATCAGTGTAGTGATGCACAAACAAGAACATTCAGTTTTACAAACAGTATGACTGAAGAAACTTATACCTTGACCGAAAATACGGGTGTAACTGCTGTAGGAACGATGAATGTTGCGGGTATCGCAAGTACAAAGACAGTAACTTATGTCGATACTATTGATGCGGACAGTAAATATTCAATGTTTATACTCTCCAATGCTGATACAATATTGAACATCTCTAACGTAACCATTCAAAATGCGGTAGTAAATAAAGTTAATTCGTCGCACAGTGCATCAGTAATAGATATAGCTGCAACTGATGCGGTTGTTAACCTAACGAATGTAGTATTTACAAGTAATGCGGGTAATGCGATTTATAACCTCGGTACAATATCAATGAGCGGTGTAACGTTTAATGAAAAAGGCGGTGATATTTATAATGCGGCAGCATTGAATATTGTATCAGGAACAAACACTTTTGTCTCAGAACTGAAAAATTCAGGAGTCGTTACAATCGGAGTGGAAAGCGGAACATCATCAACCAACACGTTTGACGGTCTTGTAACAAATACGGGAACATTCCAAACATATTCAGGCTCCGTAAATACCTATAACGGCGATATTGAAACCGGCAGTAATGCGGAATTTATCTTTGGCGGTACTGATGTAATAAATTCGGAAATTATGTTAAGCACTGTTGCCGATACAGCAACTTTAACCATAACCGGCACAACAACGGTAACCCATAATTCGGATCTCACTGACAGGGCATTATCCGTAAATGTTTCAGACGGCGGAGCCTTGATATTCAGCGGCAGCGAGGGATATATTGATGTAAGCGATGATGACAGCTGGTCAACGACAGGTACTATAACGCTTGAGAACTATTCTGATACTGATGAAACTTATGAGGCATATTTGACTTATGTCGGAGGAAATTCATCAGGTTCTAACGGTATAATCAAGGCTGTTTCCGGTACATTTGAGCTTGTATCCGGTGTATTTGACGTACTTTCAGGCTCAAGCATTGCAGACGATGTGAATGTTAGACTGACAAGCGGCGCGTTAGCCGTTAATATAAGCGGTATAACCCTGTCTGCGGGTGATGAATGGAGCGAAAGTACACAGGTTATGCTGGCTGACGGGGTCACTTTCACTGTCGGTTCAGGTCTGAACGAAACTTCAATATTAAATATAACTTCTAATTCAATTATCTCCGGCGATGAGGAGAACGGTTATTCAACAGGTGCAAACTTTACCAATACAGGTGTAACAATAAATGTTCTTGTTGATGAATCTGAAATATACAGGGGTGTATATACCCAGACGGCAGGTTCGCTTGTGATTGAAAATAACGGCTCATCTTCATCCGGTAAGGTATTCGGCGAATATACGGATGATGACGGGAATGCCGTTCACAGCCTGAAAGATATTCAGGGTGGCTCAATGGTTGTTAACTATACAACGGGTGCAATTGATTACGGCAATGTTAAACTCGGAAACAGTGCAACCCTGACCAATACAACCGCAGGCGGAGATGTAAATTCCGAATTACTTTCATTCGGCGGAACGGGTGCTGTCGCAACATTCATTTCTTCTTCCTCCGTCAGCGATGCTGTTTATAATCTGTCAAATATAGATTCACTGTCGAATTGCTATAATACTATTATTATGAAAGATACTGATGCTGTCCTTGTCGATAAATCATATAAACCGTCATCTTCAAGATATGGTACAACATCTTATGTGTTTGATAATGCCGTTGTTAATCTTCAATACGGAAACACGGAAGCAACAGAGGACACGAATGCGGTTGTTGATTTGAGTAATTATTACTTCTCAAGTATGTCCGCTAATAATTCAACTTTTGTTCTGGATGTTGATTTAGACAGTAATACGGCTGATACTCTGGAAATTTTGGCGGTTGTGAATACTTCTTATGATAATGTTATTACACTGTCTAATCTGAACTTTGTAAATGTTGACCAGTCAAATACAGGTAAAATCCAAATTCTGCGCAATAAGATAAGTGATGTTGAACTTGCTCTGGATAGAGAACTGGCTGATACAACATGGGAATATTATGTAGATGATGATGAACGTTTCACGACAGATGACGACGGATATAATATTTTACAGATTAAATACACTGATTTTCTCGGCATTAAAGCAATCAGACTTGCAAATTATTCGGATGATACATCAGATGATTATGACAGTATAGAAATTTATAATTACTTAACTTTTGATTTGTTACAGCAAATCAATTATATAGATACTCCTACCTCCGCTGAATACAGACAATTCCTGTTCACGGGTGATAATCAAACTTACACCATGACGGACGATTTAGGAACAACAGGCTCCGGCATGTTTGTAATAGATGGTGTTCTTGCAAGGGACGGTTCTTATTCTGTTATTGACGGAACAGATAATCATTATTCAATGTTTATATTATCTAATAGTACTCAAATGTATGTGTCAAACGTTAATTTTTCTAATGCGGGAACAAACAAAACATCAGGCAATGCTTCCGTATTTGAAATAACAAACAGTTCTGCAACTCTTGAATTGTATAATGTAAGCTTTACCGGTAACTATGGTGATGCAATATACAACAAATCAGGTACAATAACAATGTACAATGTCGTGTTTGATGCGGCATCAACAGATGATGATGGTAATGTTTATGCCAACAGTATAGGCAACTATGCCGATATTGCAACCGCAATTTATGACGGTACGATGACAACAAACACATTCAATTCCGAAATATACAACTATTCATCAGGTGTGATCGAATTCCATGCAACAGACACAATCAGCGGTAAATTAACCAACTATGGTACGATATATTTCTATGGTATAGATACGGTAGATGCTGCAAATGATGACTCAAATCTTGTAAATTACGGAACTATTAATACAGCTGTCGGATTGAGCGGTGTTGATGATGTTACCGTAACATTCAACAGAGCTATTGATAACTACGGAACTATTCAAACTGTAGGAGTGGATTATTTTAATGCGGATATTAATAATACAGCCAATATTTACTTTGGCGGAGTTGAGAATATTGCGGGTGTAATTTCCGGCACAAACGGCAAAATTGTTATTTCTGTTATAGATGAAAGCATTACTCCTGTTGTTAACATCAATGCGGGCGGTGAAATAGCTTATAATCAGAGCGTATTACTTGAAGAAAACACTTATCTTAATATAAATGGCGGAACTGTTAACCTTGATTCTGCTGATAGCTGGACAGGTACACTCATAATAGCGAGCGGCACTCTTAATCTGTCAGGTCATGAAAATACGGGCGAATTTATCGGCAGCGGCGGTACGGTCAATATCATTAACAATGCTGTCCTGAATATTACAAATGATGTAAACGATGATGTTAATATGAACCTTACAAGCGGAACGATTAAAATAACAGGAAGTTCGTTGCTATCAACTGCTTCCTTAACACTCGGTGACGGTGACAGCTGGCTCAGCGGTTTGGATACTTCAATAGAATTAGGACGTTATTCGGCTCTTACTCTTGATTACGGATTGAATGAAGATTCTTCAATGGTGATTGTATCAGGTCAGATTATCACAACCGCTGACGATCCAACAGCAGCTACAACAGCAAGAATTAATAATACGGGCATTGATTTGACCATAAACGGAGATATTTCGGGATATACCGGATTATACTATCAAGGCTCAAGTACATCAGGCATAACCTATATACACACACCGTCATTAACGATAACCGCAAACGGCTCTGTATTTACCGGTACTAAATATATTTATGCAGGTACAGTCGATATTACAAGAGCTGACGAGATTGATTATACAGGTTTCAGATTATCTGACGGTGTTGAATTTACTAATAAATCAACGGGCGGTACAATCTATTCCGGTGTGATTACGTTTACCGGCTCGGGTGACGGTGCCGTTGCAACATTTACTAACTATGATGATAATGCAGGCTCCGATAAGGCTCAATATACTTTGAATAATATCACTAACTCAACATCTGCCGATACAATTGTACTTAAAAATTCAGATGTAACCCTTGTGACATACAATGACAGCGGATATTATGATTATACCGGTACAACAACTTATCAGTTTAAAAACTCTGCAATTGATTTGAGTACAAATGATAGTAATACTGTTGCCGATTATCAGTTTACAACATTGATAAGCGATAGCAGTAATGATTTCACAATTGATTTAGATTTTGGCTCATATACAATAAATGCTGACGGTTCAACAACGGTTACGACTGAAGCAACTGCCGATACATTAACTATAGGCAAAAATTCAAGCGGCGTTGTTAAGATTTCTGCTATAAACTTTATAAATGATACACAGTATAGCAGTACAACCGTTACTATTATAAATACAACATCATCCGGTATTGTGCTTGCGTTGACGGATGAGCTGGTTGCTGATTTTGAAGCAAATCATACCTATGAAATTTCAGACAGCACATTTGTTATTGGCGGCAAAGTTCAGATTGATTATGCGGAATATCTTGGCACTAAGAGTATAAAAGTTGCTGATAATAATGTAAGTATCACTATTTATAACGATGTCACAAAAGATGTATTAAAAGAATTAAATGAATACGAAACCGAAATGGAGAGGGTATTCGGCTTTAATAATTCATACACAGAAGAAACGTATACACTGATTGACAATACAGGTATTACTGCATCGGGTACAATGAGTGTTCTTGGTATTGAGGGCAATACTGATATTATCAATGCAAACGGATATTCAATGTTTGTTGTTTCAAATTCAGACACAATTCTCAATATATCAGATGTTACGATACAAAATGCGGGTGTAAACAGTACAACTTCAAATAATGCGTCCGTACTTGACATAGTATCGGAGAATGCCGTTGTGAATGTTGAGCGTACAATATTCAGTGCAAATGCGGGAAATGCAGTATATAATGCCGGTACATTAAATCTTGCGGATGTAGAATTTAAAACTTCTTCCAATGGTGAAAATGCCATAACGAACTACGGAGAAATAAACACATCCGGAGTTAATATATTCGGCTCTGATATTATAAATGCTGCTATTGTATCAGCAAATGCCGGAACCGGTGAAATTACAACTGTTCCGGGTGTTATCAACCTGCGGGGTACTGAATATATTGCAGGTAATATAACAAACTCCGGAACAATCAATATTTTGCCTTTGACGGAAGAAGATATAACAGAGCTGGTTATCGAAATCGGTAATTATACATATACACTATCAAACGGAGCAAAACTGTTCTCGGGAGCAATAACCAACAGCGGAGATATAATCACAACCGCAACGGATATCTATACAGGTGATATTGAAAATACGGGAAATATTTACTTTAGCGGAAATTCGACATTATTATCCGAATTGAGCGGAAGCGGAAATGTGACTGTTGTTAATCCTGTAACTTATACAGATACTGCAAAATTAACAATAGGTGCAAACGGTGTTATTGCTCAGACTGTTGTCGTTACGCTTTCGGAAGATACAGAGCTTGCAATCTCGGGCGGTACGGTTACGCTTGACGGAGGTGATACTGTAATTGGCACAATTACAATGGACAATTCAAATTCAGTATTGAATATAGCGGGTTTAACCGCAAACGGAGCAGTAAATGCAACATACGGTAATATAAATATCATATCGGGTACGCTGACAATTTATGAAGATTCAGTTCTGAGTGATGATGTTAATATCAATGCAGATACATACGGAACTCTTGCAATAGAAAACCATACGGGTGATAATGCCGTAACTCTCTCAACGGGTGATTACTGGAATGACGGCTATATTACACTGATATCATCTCAATTGATAATTGATACCGGATTGAATGCGTCAACTTCTCTGGCTCTGGATATAGATAACAAGATTTCCGGCGATGAAGAGTCTATATTAACAAATAATTTGTATGATATTACAATATCAGCTGATATGTCAGGTTTTGAGGGTGTATATAACCAGCTTGCAGGCTCATTAACAATGACAGAAACAGGCATGTTGTTTACGGGTAAAAATCTGATATCATCAGGCTCTGTAACTATTACAAGAGGGGATGACGGTATAGATTATACCGGTCTTGTAATGCAGTCCAGAACTACATTTATCAACTATGCAAATTCTTCAAACGGCGGTGTAATAACTTCTGATGTTGTTCAGTTAGATGATAATGCCGCAGGTGTAACATTGACATTCACAAGCAGTTCCGATTATGATGCTTCAACCGAAAAAGTGTCCTATATATTGCTTAATAAGATTGAAAGCGGGGCAAGTCAAAATATTGTTAACTTCATCAATTCGGATGTTAAATTCTCTAATGCAGACTCATCAGCTAACAGTTATGATTTCTCCGGCACAACAGGTTATACATTTACAAATTCCGTTGTTGACCTTGCTGACGGTTATGTAAATAACTATACTTTCGGTACAATGATGATGGATTCGGATTCCACATATTCAATAGATGTTAACCTTTATGACTTTACTTCCGATACATTGACATTCACAAATGCAATGTCCGACACTGATACGGAAGGAGTTATATATATCGGAAGTATAAATCTTGTAAATAATCCGAATGAAAACTCTTTAAATATCACGACAGTAAATGAAGATGTTGTAATTCAGGTATTGTTCAACAATTATACAGGCTCTGACAGTAGTTATCGCCAATTGAATATAGATGCGGCAGGTGAACTTGAATTTGTATATGATATAACAAGTGATGCTGTATACAACCAGTTTACGGGAGTCAAAACATTAGCTCTTGCAACAACAGAAACAGAGAATGACAGCTTATCGCTAACGATAAATAAACGCTACGATACTTTAGCACAGCTCAATCAGAAAGTATTCTCCGATGATTCAACAAACACAAGAAACTTTAACTTTACGGGCGAATCGTCCGATGAAGCTCAAACTTATACTTTGATTGATAATACCGGAATTACCGCAGCCGGTTATCTGTATATCAACGGTATTGCAAGAGAATACGGTTATGATGTTATTGATGCGGGCAATACTTATTCAATGTTTGTAGTAAGTAATTCAAATACGGTTTTAACAATCAATAATGTAACAATACAAAATGCGGTACTAAATTCCACAACGGGCAATGCTTCCGTACTGGATATAACAGCTTCCGATGCAGCGGTTACTCTAAATAATGTTGTATTGCAGGATAATGCTGACGATGCAATATATAACGCAGGTATTCTCACATTGAACGGTGTTACCGTTATTGAATCAAAAACGGACAACAATCATATTACTAACGTAAATAGACTGACAACGTCAGGGACAAACGAATTCAATACAAATTTATATAACAGCGGTACGATATATCTTAGCGGTACGGACACATTCAATGCGACCATATATAACTCGGGTGTTATTAATCTGAATGGTAAAACATTAATAACGACTGATATAAAAGATTATAAATCAAGTTCCGGTACTTTAAATATCTACGGAGATGTTACCCTGCAAGGTACAGAAGATAATGTAGCAACAATAGATGATAATCAAAAAGTTAATTTGATAACATCAAGCACACTAACCTTAAAGAATGCTCTGTTGAATCTGTCGAGCGGTGATTCAATAGCATCAGGTGTAACTATAACAATGACCGACAGCACTTTAACATACTCGGATATAACAAGTACGGGTGTAGTTTTGAATGCCGTAAGCGGTGATTTTACGATTAATTCCGGTTCTCTGTCACTGACAGACGGTACTGTATTTAACACTGATGTAAACATATCCTTGAGCGGCGGTACATTGATTCTTGCTTCGGCAATAAATTTAACTCTGTCCTCTTCTGATATTTGGAGCGAAAGTGCTTTTGTAAACCTTTCTGACAGCAGCTCTGTTCTGACAGTGCAATCCGGTTTGAATACGAATTCAATAATGGAATTTTCTGATTCAAACTTGATAGGCAGCGGTACATTCACTAACTCCGGTGTTGCAATAACAATATCCTCTGATGAATCAGTATTTACCGGTCAATATGAACAAAACAATGTAAATTCAAGTTTAACGGTTACAAGCAGTGTTGTGAACGGTTTGGAAACAGTTAAGTTATTCGGCGGGATAAAGACAATAACCGGTGGTAGTGTTACGATTGAACGCACGCTTGGCATTGATTATACAAACTTTGCACTCGGAAGCAATACAACATTATCAAACTATTCTTTATCGACAACCGGCGGTAATATCAGCAGTGATGTATTTACATTTATATCAGCCGGTGCAACGGCATTATTTGGACGTTCAAGTGATGCGGAAATTGAAGATTATGTTAACTACACTCTTGTTGAAGATATTTATAACGACACTTATTCTAATACTATCAAGTTTGAAAATGCAAATGTTACTCTCGGAGCAAAAGATTACAACAGCGGTAATACCTCTTATGTATTTAAAAACTCGGTTATTGACTTGTCTGACGGGTCTATTAATAATTATTCTTTCACAACATTGGTCAGTGAAGATGATACACTGGAAATTATACTTGATATTGATTTCCACAACTTAATTGCTGATACGATAACAGCAGGATCCGGCTCATCAGGTGCTATAACGATTTCAAGAATTAATGTTGCTGATATTGACCAGAACGACTCGGGTGTAATTCAAATATTATATGCAGAGAATTTTAACATATATCTTCAGATAGAAGGTAATTTTGAATATGAATTCGGTATTGTCGGAAACACTTTAAATCCTACGGCTCATGTTGTAACCGGTGATGACGGCTCAAAATCTATTGTATTGTCAGCATTTGATTATATCGGTTCAAAATCTGTTCGAACAGCAACAACAAGTACCTATAACGATAGTATAGAAATTTATAATTCAGGTATTCAAGATACTTTAAAAGCCGTAAATCAATATGATAACGATACAGATGGTTATGCATCAAGAACATTCCAATTTGCGTATAATACAGCGTCAGGCTCTGATGTTACAGAATACAGCGTAAGAGAAAATCTCGGAGAAACAGCTGCCGGTACGTTCTATGTACTCGGAAGATTAAATGATGACGGTACTTATGATGATGTTATAAATGCATACGGCTATGATATTGTTAGCGGTGAAGTAACTGAGACAACTGTAAGACATTCATTATTTGAACTTGCAAATGCAACAGATTTGTATATTGAGAATGTGACAATAAAGAACGCGGCACTAAATTCCACAACGGGTAAAGCTTCCGTACTGGATATAACTTCTTCAAGTGCATCTGCTTATCTGACGAATGTAACATTAACATCGAACACAGGAAATGCAATATACAATGCGGGTACTCTGGAATTTACAAATGTTATTGTCAATGCCGGAGCAGGTGATTATGCAAATTCAATATATAATGCATCGGGCGGAAAATTAACAACATCAGGTACAAACCTATATTATTCATTGTTGACGAATAACGGAGAAATGACCATAAACGGTGAGGACAGTTTCTATGCGGAAGTTTCGGGCAGCGGTGAGATAAACATAAACGGCACAGCAAATGTATATGAAAATGCTGAATTAGACGGTTCTGCCGCAATAAATATATCGGAATACGGTGTTATTAATATAGATGGCGGCAGTGTCAACCTCAACACCGGCGACAGTTGGGAGGGCACTATAAATCTTATATCGGGAACGCTGGATTATGCGGATTTAACATCAAACGGTATAATAAGTGCTCAGAGCGGTACATTAAATATAACATCCGGAACATTGACCGTAAACGCTGCAAGTACGGAATTATCATCTGATGATACTCCGATTGCAGGTGTGGTAAATGTTTCGGTAGCATCGGGCGCATCACTGGTTCTTCAGGGATATAGCGGATATGAATTCGTATATGGTATTGAACGATATATTACGCATTATAATACATTAACTCTATCAACAGATGATAGTTGGAGCGGTAATATATCACTGGAAACGGCTCTATTAATTCTTGATGAAGATGGTTTCACATTCAGCGGATATGATGATGAAACAGATGTTTATACTTTCTCAAGTTCGGAACAGTTAACAGTTGATGAAAATTCAATTGTTCAAAATAACGGTCTTTCGATAACATTAACGGACGATTTTTCAACTGTATTCTCAGGAACTTATGAACAGAACGGAGTCGACTCAATATTGACCGTAACATCAGACGGTGTACTATTTGGCGGTGTTAAAAATATCAATGCGGGCAGTATTATCATTACAACAGGTGAAGATGGAATTACTTATGAGAATATAAATTTAGCATCAGATACTACATTAGAAAATTATGCAACAACAACGACCGGTGGTACAATATCTTCAAGTATTGCCTTTACCGGCAGTAATTCTTCGATGTTGTTTACAAATGATTCCTCATATGAAATTCCTGAATTTGATATAAATGATAGTGAACAGTATGATGCTGATACGGATAATATATTAGATGTAAACGGACTGATAAATTATTCTCTGGATATAATATCATCAGAAGGTGCGGGTAATACAGTCAAATTTGTTAATTCAAATGTAACTCTTATCGGTGCAGCGGCTTCGGGTGAATATACGGATAGTACTCAAACAACAGGAATTGTTCACTATGATAATGGCGTTATTTATGAGTTTACAAACAGTTATTTAAGTACGGCAGACGGTTATGCAAACAGATATTATTTCTCGGAATTGAGAATAGACGATTCATCAAACAGTGCAGTTTTGAATTATGTACTTGATATTTGTGCTGACAGTCAGGCTATGGACAGTATATATGTAGATGATGAAAATGCTGTAGGTACAATAGTTATTTCAGAAATTAATCTTGTAAGAACAAGTGAAAGCGAAGATTCTTCGTTTACGGCTTTTGCATACAGAGTTATTATAGGTGACAATAATCTTACATTGGATTTGGCAGATGTAATTGGCCGCCCGGGCGGAATTCTGGCAAAGAGTATTGAACAGTATGATGAATACGGTGTACAAGAAATTAATATAGATTGGAACGCATATATCGGAAAAGTTGCTATTCAATTGGTATGCTTTAATGATGACGGCGAATATGTAAAAGTAAGTGCCGGTGAAATTGCAAACGGTATATACGTACAGCAGATGTTTACAAGAGATTTACTGCGTGATTTGTCAATGTATAAATCTGCCGACCCGAATATATCAAGTGAAGAAAAAATCCGTAATTTTAACTTTACAAGTGACAGCGTTACGCAAAAATACACATTGTTAGATAATACATCAGGATGGACACGTAACGAATATGGTGATTTAATTGATTCTAATAATAATATAATTGATACCACCGCAGCTGACTATGCCAACAGTACGGTATTTCAGGGTGTTTCGGCAGGTACTATGAATATCAACGGTTTAAGCTCAACATATAATATAATCAATGCTTACGGTCAGGTGCTCTGTTATAACGAAAATGTCTATGAAGACGGTGATAGAGTTGCAAGTGTGTCGTTATCCGACAATCAATATCATCATTCAATGTTCGTGTTATCCGAGGAAACCAATTTAAATATTTACGGTGTAACTATACAAAATGCCTACAGAGGTAATGATACATTGTATACAATAGAATATACAGATAATTACGATAATAATTATTATTACCTTGACTCAGAAGGAAATCAAGTCGGTGTAATGTATGACGGAACAAACTATTATGAAACGGTATTAGATGATGAAGGGAATTATGAACATCAGCTTATCTCAGATACATCAGGCTATACATTCTACAAAATATCAAAAACAGTGCAGCTTTACGAGGATTATTCGGTAACGAACGGCAACGGTTCTGTAATATGTCAGATTACTACCGATTCAAATATATACATTCAGGACTCTGTAATTACCAATAACCGTTCTTACGGATACGGCGGTGCAATCTATGCACTTGAAGGATTTACGATTAACGCGCTGGAAGATGATGTTGAATTTAGTGAAAACTATCAGCTCGCAACGGATACATCAAATGCGACGAAATCAACTATGACCGGCGGCGTGCTTAATGATATCTATTTTGCCAATACTTCCGATATCACATTGAATCTTAATGCGGCAGATGGCAAAACCTTATCATTGTTAAGCGGTATTGCTTATTCAAACTCGGATTATTCATTAAATATAGCTATTAACAAAGATTGCGGCGATACAACAGGTAAAGTGTTATTGGGCAATTTTGGTGCGGAGTCTGCATCATCGGATTATAAGTATAATATAATAGCGTACGGCGGCGGTTTTGGATTTGTCGACGGCACTATTGATGCGGTTTACGTTAACAAAATAACTTTATACGATGATGTTCATTACTATGTTGAAGTTAATTTAAGCGAAAAAGCGAGCATGGTATGTGACACAATATTTGCCAACAGCTATGATTTTGGTACATACAAACTTGTAATGGATTCGACATCATTCACCAATATAGGCAGATTTAATCAATCATCGAGCCAGCCAAATTATTGTGCTGTTGTATTAAGGGTTCTGGCTGTTGACAGTCCGGCAGCTGATTATATTAAATTGCTTGATGACGAGGGCAATTCTGTTGATACAATTTCATGGGTTGACGGCAGCACGACATACTATGCAAGATTAGGTATAAACGGTACTGTTATATACGGTACAAGTCTTGATGATACATCTTCTCTTATTTATCTTGCAGTATCAAATACAAAATCCAACACTTTCAAAATGACCTGTAACTATATGTTGTACGGTATTCAGGGAACTGATGAAAACGGTGATATCGTAGATATACCTGAATATTTGACATTAAAAAACTCCAAAACAACAATCACGGGTAACGGATATTCAATAACAACGAATAACGAGCTTGTCGGTTTTGTCGTTTCGGATTCTAAGAAATCACTGGTAATAAAAAATGTATCGGAGATAAAAGGTTTTAACGGTGCACTGGTCAATTATGGCGGTAAAATAACTGTATCGGGAACAGGATTTAGCAAGAACGAAAGTGATACCTATGGTTCTGTTGCAAGAAACGAAAGCGGTACATTAACAATAAGCGGTACAAGCAAATCACATGCACTAATTAGAAATAACCGGTCTAACGAATATGCGGGTGCAATATATAATGCGGGAACATTCACCGCTAAATATGTAGATTTTGGTGCAACAGCAAGCAGTACTAACGGTTCTTATTCAAATGTATCAAATATCGGCGGTGCTGTATACAGTACGGGTAAAGTAACGTTAACAAGTTCAAGTTTCACGGAAAATATCGCAGGTTTATACGGCGGTGCAATTTATTCTACAGGTACATTGACATCAACATCCACAACATATACCGGCAATACTGCCGCAAGCGGCGGTGCTATATATCAGGCAATAGCAGACGGTGCAGCCGCAACATTTAAGTTCTCTAAATCGACATTCACATCAAACATTGCACAATCGGATGAATCGGATGCATTAGGCGGAGCTGTTTATACAGAGTCATATCTTACAGATAGTAAATCATCATATACAAGCAACAGTGCAACAGGAGGAGATGAAACTTCAGGCAGCGGCGGTGCTGTTTATATTAATTCGTTAGCCGATGAAAAGAATAAACTGACCAACAAATTCACATCATCAACATTCTATGGCAACAGTGCATCTGATATGGGCGGAGCTGTTTATATTGTAACGAAAGATTTTGCAGGTATATCAGATAATTCCAGAACTAAAGTAACATTCAGCAAAGCGGTGTTTGGAAGTACTACAAATAAAGGTAATTCCGCAGCTTATGGCGGTGCAATATATAATGAAAGCGGAAATGTCACGTTAAGTTCGGCATCATTTATCTTAAACAGTGCAACAGAATCAGGCGGTGCTTTATACAACTATGCAAGCGGTCTTGTCACAATAACCAAGGGCAGTTTCGGCACATCTGACAAGACGGGTACAACAACATACGGCAACTCCGCAACCTATGGCGGTGCAATTTATAACGAAGGTATAATAACTTCAAAATCAACGACTTATGCGGGCAATACTGCGGTTCAGGGTGGTGCAATATATAATGCAATCAACGGGGAAAGCTCTGTTGATGGTATAATCACTTTGACAGGTGCAACATTTAAATATAACAGTGTTTCCTCAAAGAGCGGTGTTGATTTGGAAACACTCGGCGGAGCAATATATAACGCTGCAAGTTTGAGCCTGACAAGTACTACATTTACCGGCAACTATGCAAAAACAGGTAAAGGCGGAGCAATATATAATGCTGCTGAAAGTACGGATTTATATACTAAAAAAGTAACCTTTACCGGTAATTATGCACTATACGGTAATGCTATATACAATGACGGGATAATCTCTACATTAACAGCTACATTTAAATCAAATATAAATACATCAGCAGGCAGCTATGGCGGAGCTATATACAATAATGCGACCATTTCTGTAATAGAAAGTTCAACCTTTACTCTGAACCAATCAGCTTATGGCGGAGCAATCTATAACTCAGCAGATGGTACTATAACAAGAATGTATAAAGTAACGGCGGGCAACTCTAAGAGCAATAAATACCAGAATACAGCTCAGTATGGCGGAGCAATTTATAATGCGGGAACAATCGGAGAGATTGTATCATCAACATTATCACGCAACATAGCAACCGTATCTGGTGCGGCTATATACAATACAGGTTTGATAGAAAGCATAACTGCAACGGCAATGTCTTATGAAACATCGACTCAAAGCGGCGGTGCAATATATAACACAGGTACAATCAGCTATATAGACAGAGCCTCAACATTATCGAACAATAAGACAACAAACGGCAGCGGCGGAGCAATTTATAATGATGGTACAGAAGATAAACACGCAAGTATGACATTATCCGGAGTAACGATGTCAACCAACACTGCTGCAAACGGCAGCGGCGGTGCTGTTTATAACGGTGTATACGGTGAGATGTACTTTACGACCGCATTAGAGGGCAGCAAAACATATTATGTAACCTTTAAATCCAATTCTGCGGGATATTATGGCGGAGCTGTATATAATGCCGGAATTATGGAATTTGCTTCCGTAACATTTACCTCAAATAAAACAAATTCTACGACAGGCGGCGGCGGTGCGATTTATAACTCCGGTACACTGTCAATAGCAAGCGCTTCGACATTTACATTGAATACTTCATACAATGGCGGAGCAATCTATAATGCAGCATCAGGAGAGTTGACTTTAGATAATGTTACATTCGGGAACACAAAGAGTGCAAAATATGCCAATACCGCAACAAATGATGGCGGCGCAATATATAACGGCGGAACATTAACATTGACAAATTCCGTACTTTCAAGAAATACAGCAGGCAATAACGGCGGTTTAATATACGGAGCATCATCATCAAAAACAATTCTTTCACAGGAAACAATTTCATATAACACAGCAGGCTCGAGCGGCGGCGCGGTATACACTCTCGGTAATTTATATTTGAATAAGGATGCAAACGGCAATGAACTGTCATACAGTAATGATTTAATCTTTACATATAACAGTGCTGCAAGCGGCGGCGCAATTTATGCCGGAACAACGGCAATAATTGATGCAATATATGCAACATTCACATATAATACGGCAACAAACGGCAGTGGCGGTGCTATTGCAATATTGAATACTGATAGTGAAGATAAACAAAATATAGAATATTCAATTTTCTCAAATAATACCGCAAGTGCAGCGGATACTGACAGTATGGGTGGTGCAATATATAACCTCGGATATTTGACAATTTCATACACCGATTTCACGAACAACTTTGCAGCATTGGGCGGTAATGTTTATAACTCCGGTACTTTGATACTTGCGGGTGATGTATCATTTACATTTACTGCTGTTAGCAAGACTAAATATACGTATTCGACATTAGGCGGTGCAATCTATAACACCGGTTCAATTGAACAATCAGGTAATATAGTATTCTCGGGTAACTATGCAACAGAAAGCGGCGGTGCTATTTATAATACAGGTACATTAACATCTGCAAGCGGAGCAAGCATAACATATGAAAACAATACTACATCCGGAAACGGCGGTGCTATATACAATGCAGGAACTGCTTATATAGAATATTCGGAATTTGTTTCAAATTCTGCTGTAAACGGCGGAGCAATTTATAACTCGGGCATACTTTATATTACCACTTCTTCAACATTCACCGATAACTCTGCAACCAAGAGCGGCGGTATATTATTCAATGCAAATGAAATGTATATAGAAGGTACATCTTCAAATTATATCTCATTGAGTAACAGTACGGCTCAGCGCGGCGGAGCAATAAGCAGCGGTTATGATCTGGGTTCTTCGACCTCTCAAACCAAATTAGAGGTTTCTTATGTAATATTTGAAAATAACGTTGCAATGGTAATGGACAAAGATACGGGTTCTTTCGGGGGTGCGATATTCAACGGTGGTCAAAATACCCCGAAAGAGACAGTTATCTCATACTGTATATTTAATAGCAACTCATCAATCGGAACCGGAAATTCTGAAACATCAACAGGCGGCGGCGGAGCTATATATAATGCTTCCGGTGCGACAATTCAAGCAAGTGACGGCGGAGCAGGTCTGGTATATTCAACATTTACAAATAACTCTACTCTGATAAACGGCGGAGCAATATATAATGCAGGTTATTTGAGTATGGATAATAACCTGTTTGAAAACAACAGTGCTTCAAAACTCGGCGGTGCAATCTATAATACCGGCACATTGCTTATATATCAGACTGTAAGCGGTTCTTCATACGGTTTCTACTATAACAGCGCCGAAAGCGGCGGTGCTATATACAATGCTTCGTCATTAACATCAGATAGTAATACTTATTATTCAAATTCAGCAGTATATGGCGGGGCTATATATGATACAGGCGGATTTACCTCTATAGATGATACATTTACATATAACAGCGCAACATATGGCGGAGCTATTTACATAGCTTCTAAGGGTTCTGTAGTAGAGGGTGCAACATTTACCAACAACTCATCGACTTCATACGGCGGTGCAATCTATGTAGCGTCAAATAGTGATGTTACCGTCAACCAATCGACATTTACAAAGAACAGTTCAAGTACATCGGGCGGAGCTATTTATGTTGGTCAGAGTGCAACGGCAACACTTATTGACACAAGTTTAACTAACAACTCTGCTGCTGTATACGGCGGTGCAATCTATGCAGATGTTAACAGTACCGTTAATATTATTGCAATGACATGTGATGTAAATATTACGGGTAATACTGCAAACGGTGCTTATAATGATATTACTCTTGCTTCCGGTTCAACTTTAGTACTTGATGCCTATGAGGGTTATACTATAACAATTGATAATATATCTGTGTACACTTCCGGCTCAACAAAACCTACAATAAAATATTACGGTGGAGGTACTATTGTTATCGGTAATGAGGCTGATTTATCAGGTGTTACAAGTGAGGTATCATCGGGTTCACATGTTACAATTTCGAATGAATTATCATTATCAGGTGCATCACTTGTACTTGAGGACAGCTCATCGGTCAGCCTTGCAAACAGTAAAGTAGCAACGGTTGCTTTAAAGAGTTTGACGATATCGGACGGTTCAACGGCAAACATCTCAATAGA
>JAJPXE010000245.1 GCA_021205645.1 Candidatus Gastranaerophilales bacterium
AAAGAATATACTTTGCGATATTTGTATCAGAATTTTCCAAAAGCAACCAGTTCATCAATACTCTTTCTGCAACCGCATTAGTTATTTCTTTTCTTTTAACTTGAATAACTTGACGAGAATCAGAAGATATTAAATTTGTTTTAAAAGAATCTTCTTTTTGGTCTAAATCCTCTTTTTTTCTGATACTTACATCTTCAATATTTTCGTATTCTATAGTTTCATCAGGTTTCAATTTAAGAGCATTCAAAATAAAAACATCGATTTGAAATACAAAACCGCCTAAACTGCTTATTCCACTATTATCGATACTCTCAACCATTCACACCCCTTAAGGTTGCTTTTATTACGATAATTATAGCACAAATAAACTTATATATGATTTTAATCAAAAACAAAGTTGGTATTTCTAATTATTAGAGCGTATTTATCAAAAATGCTTATTATTTCGTTAATAATTCCATCCAAATCCGAATTTGTTATTTTCATATCATCTGTATTATTTGTAAAATGTGCTATTTGCTTATCACGAAAATCTTTCAATTTTAAAAAATTGTTATTGATGCATTCTATGTCTTGTTCAATGCTTAAGTTTTTAAAGTAATTTTCTTCTAAATAGTTCTTTCGCTGAATTTCAAGAAAATCATCGTCTTTAGGTGTTTCCAATACTATATTATTAAAATCAGAGAAATATTGAGGTTTATCAGCAAGTAATTCTAATTTTAAATTTTCCAAACCATATTTATCAACTCTATCAAGGAATTTTTGAAAATTTAAATCATCCTCATGTCTTTTAGAACTTTCTAATAAACCAGTTAGAAGAATTACTATATTGGATTCATAATTTCTTCTTATCCACCAACAAAATTCAATGTTAAAATCTTTAAATTTCCCATTATTATAATCTTCAATGAAACTATCATATTGCTTTCTTGAGTTTTTAATTTCAAATATTCTTTGTCCTATATCATTTAACCAGTCAATTAATTCATTTTTTGTAATTATTTTATTCATTTATATTTTTCCTTGCTAATATGATTATAATATAATTTTAGTATTAAATGTATAATTTGTAATAAATCTCCATCTCACAGTTAATTTAATCTTGTTCTGTATGTTAAATTACAATAGGGTTTTACCGTCATAAGTCAGAGTTCGACAACAGGTCTAAATTATCTCGCTCCTCTTCTCGGGGGCTGCAATATTCCGGAAGAAAAAAGGAGAAGGGGCAATAATTTGTCTTAGTAAGAAAGATTTTCCCGCAGCAGAAAACGTAAATGTAATTCCCGTTGGTTATATATAAATAATACAAGCTATGTAATGTCGCAAAAGTCGGGATGCTGTTATAATAAAGATAGGCAGTTAAATTCTTTTTTTAAAGCAGGGCAGGCAATTACGTCACGAATTAACGGCTGCAGTGTTACAACGAGTTTGAGAAAACTGACCGGCATTTGTGTCCGATTCTGAAACCGTTGCCGCCCGGCATAGCCATTTTATCTGTAACAAGAAATCATTTCAGGTGTTCGTTTACATTTATATCGTGATATAATAATTTTATGGCTATTATTTCTGATGATAAATATTTTAACAACAGTGATAATGATAAGAAGAAGTCTGATACAAATAAATCTCCAATGGTAAAGGCTGTATCTATTGAATATGACAGGACTTTTGAAAACACAATTAGACCAAAAAATTTTGATGATTATATAGGTCAGACATCTTTAAAAGAAACTTTAAAGATTTCGATAGAAGCAGCAAAGTTAAGAAATTCGCCAATGGATCATCTTTTATTTTACGGACCTCCCGGACTTGGAAAGACAACATTGGCCGGTGTAATAGCGGAGCAGATGGGAGTTGAGATGAAAATAACATCGGCACCATCCTTAGAGCGTCCTCGTGATATAATAGGGATTTTGATGTCATTAAAGGGCGGAGAGATTTTATTTATAGATGAAATACACCGTTTAAACAAAATTGCAGAAGAAATTTTGTATCCGGCTATGGAAGATTTCTCGCTCGATATGACAACCGGAAAATCACAAACTGTCAAAACATTAAGGATACCGCTGCCTAAATTTACTCTTATTGGTGCAACTACAAAAGCAGGGGAATTATCCGGACCGCTAAGGGATAGATTTGGTATAATTTACAGACTTCAATTTTATTCAACGGAAGAACTTACGCAGGTAATTAAAAGAACGGCAAAAATACTTGATATACAAATAACCGAAGAAGGTGCAAAATCTATAGCAAAACGCTCAAGAGGTACTCCTCGTATTGCAAATCGACTGACTAAGAGGGTTTCGGATTTTGCACTTATTAAATATAACGGAATCATATCCGGTAAGGTTGCAGACAGTTCTCTCGATGTGTTAAAAATAGACGAATACGGGCTTGATACAACAGACAGAGCTTTGCTTAATCTTATCATTGAAAAGTATGACGGCGGTCCTGTCGGAATAGAAACCATTGCGGCAGCATTAAGCGAAGATGTAAGAACATTAGAGGATATTTGCGAACCTTATTTATTACAATCCGGACTGCTGCAAAGAACGCCGAGAGGAAGAAAAGTTTCTCCTGAGGCTTATAGATATCTGGGTAAAAAATTAGATAATTTGCAACAAAACTTGTTTTAATTTTATTCTTTATGCTATAATACTTAAACAAAGTACTTGAGGAGTCATTGAATAATGATTGAAATGAAAGTTATGGGCATTGCTCTTGACACAAGAACAGGGTCTCCGATTGTTGTTCTTCATGATTTGGACAATAGGCGTGCTCTGCCTATCTGGATTGGCTCTGCCGAGGCCAGTGCTATTATCCGTAAAATCGAAAAACTTTCAGTTACACGCCCGATGACTCACGATCTGATTGTTGATATCATTAAGCAAACTAAATATTCAATTGATAGAATTGAAATTAATGATGTGGAAAAAGAAACTTATTATGCAACGATATTTTTAACAAACGGAGAGAACGAATTAACAATTGATTCCAGACCCTCTGATGCAATTGCTGTTGCAATGCGTGCGGATGCTCCTATATATGTCACTGCAAATGTGCTTATGAACGGAGCCGTTTCAACTGATTCCGCTAAAGATGAGGAGGAAGCAGAAGAGTTTAAGGATTTTATACAGAATATAAAACCGTCTGATTTTGAGAAACTTATCCAGAAACATCAGGAATCAGACCAATAAAATTGTATAGGGATTAATGCCGGATTAAACAATATAATATATTATCTAATTTCTTTAATTTACCCTTCCGGCATTTTTTATTATTAAATCTATATAAAGAATACAAAAAGGCGGTCTATTAAGACCGCCTTTCAAGCCTATAATTTAAGATAGTTTAAATTATTTTTTCGGGCATTTTTTTGGATCGCATTTAGGTTTTGCGTCTTTGCCGCAAGGTTGTTTACCTTTGCACTTGTCATTAGGAGCTGGTTTTCCGTCCTTACATTTGCAATCTTTCTTACCTTTACAGGCATCACAAGCGCCGCATTTGCAACCTTTGTCAGGGCATGTACATTGTTGCTGCGGTGCAGGACCCGGACCGGGTGCAGGCTCTGCTGCGTTGATTGCTGTTGCTGTGAATGCAAACATTCCTGCTGCTAATAACATTACCATAAACTTTTTCATAATAAAGCCTCCTTTACTCTCCTGTTATTGTACATCTTTTCAGATTTTTGGTCAAGTTTTTGTTCCCATCTGAATGTATATTACTTTACGCTTGTAAAATTAAAACCTGTTTTAAAAAAAATAGGGCAACTGTAAAGTCACCCTATTTTTACATAGTATAATGAAAAATCATTATTCAACGATTTTATCAACAACACCGGCACCGACTGTACGTCCGCCTTCACGGATAGCAAATCTCATACCTTCTTCGATAGCAACAGGAGCGATAAGTTCGACTTCCATAACGATGTTATCACCAGGCATAACCATCTCGCCATCAAACTTGATAGAGCCGGTTACGTCGGTTGTTCTGATATAAAACTGAGGTCTGTAACCAGGGAAGAACGGAGTGTGACGTCCGCCTTCTTCTTTTTTCAATACGTATACGTTAGCCGTAAACTTGGTATGAGGGTGTATAGTTCCCGGTTTAGCAAGAACCTGACCACGTTCAATTTCAGTTTTGTCAATACCGCGTAATAATGCGCCAATGTTATCACCTGCCTGACCCTGGTCTAATGATTTTCTAAACATCTCAACACCTGTAACGGTAGTTTTCTTAGTTTCGCCTAAGCCGACTAATTCAACTTCGTCACCTACTTTAACGATACCGCGTTCAACCCTGCCGGTTGCAACAGTACCGCGGCCGGTGATTGAGAAGATATCTTCGATAGGCATCAGGAACGGTTTGTCTAAATCACGTTCAGGAGTCGGGAAGTATGAATCAATTGCATCCATCAAATCCCAGATTTTATCTGTCCATTCGTTTTCGCCTTTTTTGATTGACGGATTAGCCTGAACAGCTTCTAAAGCTTTTAATGCTGAGCCGTGAATGAACGGAATGTTGTCGCCGTCGAATTCATAAGAAGTTAATAATTCTCTGACTTCCATTTCGACTAATTCCAACAATTCAGGATCATCAACCATATCGCATTTATTCAGGAATACAACAAGGTTAGGAACACCGACCTGTCTTGCTAACAGGATGTGTTCACGAGTTTGAGGCATAGCACCGTCAGTTGCCGCAACAACAAGGATTGCACCATCCATTTGTGCTGCACCGGTAATCATGTTCTTTACGTAGTCAGCGTGACCCGGACAGTCTACGTGTGCATAGTGTCTGTCTTTTGTTTCATATTCTACGTGTGCGGTAGATATGGTTATACCTCTCGCTTTTTCTTCTGGAGCTGCATCAATTTCATCAAATTTTTTAGCTTCTGCCTGACCTGCAGCTGCCAGGGTTCCTGTAATAGCAGCCGTTAATGTCGTTTTACCGTGGTCAACGTGGCCGATTGTACCTATGTTGACGTGTGGTTTCGTACGTTCATACTTTTCACGTGCCATGAGATTAATCTCCTTTTCTTTTACTATATACTACTAACTTTATAAAGTTTAACTCTCTTTTTTCTAAGTTTAACTCCTATATCTATTCTATACTCTCAATTTATATTGTCAATCCGTTAGAAAATCAGCTCTTTATCTGAAAAATACTGTTTTGAAGTTATAAATTTTTTTATTTGAGTTTGTTGAAAAATTTTAATTTTTCCACAAACTCATTTACATGTACATTTTATATATTTTACTTAACAGAACTTAATGTTTTTGATTGAATTTGGCAATTCTTGTATCAAAAAAAACTTTATATCAGTACGGGGATTAAATGGGAAAATTGGATAATGGTCTGTTATAATATTGGTATACATAATAGAGGTTCCGGCTCAAGTTTTGCATTGGGGCTCGCAAACGGACTTACAACGGGTCTGACATTCGGAACACTTGCTCTGGCTGCAAGAGGCGGTTACTATAATACAGGTCTTTACAACAACTATTTAGATACTTGTTATGCTGATTTAGACAGTCCTTCCGGTATGACATCGTGGCTTGATGGCGGCTATATGATAAACAATTATGGCTATATTGGTGACAGCACTTTCGTAGGCGGCTATCACAATGGTTATACAGGATTTTCATATTTCGGCATGCCGGTAAGTTGCGGCATCGGATACGGCGGTTTAGGCCTCAACAGCTTTGCATTCGGCACAGGATTAGGTCTGGGAATGGGATGGGGACTCTATTGCTGATACCTTAAAAAATAATTTTATATCATACAATCTCACCCCCAATCAGGTTGTATGACAACAATCAAAAATCTCTACAATTAAATATCCAGATAACCCGGATGGTGTTAAAAATAGCACCCCCCAAGTTATTGAGTTAAAAGGCTTCGCCATACGGGCTCTGATTTTTTTAAAGATTTAAAACAAAATTTATTTTAATATCATTTTATTTACCCCCCCCTAAAAAACCACACGGCATATATTGCCGGCGTGGTTTTTTTAATTTTATTTCAATGCTAAAATGACTGTATGGATATTTTAAGAAAACTTTTAAATCCGTTCGGAAAAGGTGACGGTAAAAAACATCAATATCAGGATTTGTCAAAAGAAAGCAAACAGGTTTCATCTGTTCCTCCGAGCAAGATTTTGTTGTATGCCAGAGATATTGCGGGAGTGCAAATCCAACAGTTTATGTCTATTCTTAATAATTGCAGGTGGCTTAGGGCTGAATATACTTATCCTGCTTTTGACAGCATGAATTTTATTTACAAAAACAAGATTTTTTCGGTAATTATTGATATTCAAGATGAAAATGGAATATCATATTTGCCTGATAACTATATAAAACGACAATTACTTGCCTCAAGACAGCATAATCTTGTTCCGTGTAAGTTTCCCGTGACGGTCGATAATCCGCATAATCCGGATTTAAGTACCGCAAAAGCATTGAATAAGGGCTGGAACCTGTTCCACACGGAAACGGGTGAGCCAATAATTCCGGAACATCTGGCAACAACCGAAAAAGTACTCATGTCTGAATGGGAAATGAGGAATTTTGCCATTATATTCACAAGAAAACATCTTGAAGCAAAAAAAATGAAAATTTTATCTTTTCAGGATACTCTGGAAGTTGACCCTCAATTGTGGTTTGTTGACAGTAACGGGAACAAATGCTGGGCAGTTGTAAGATGTGCTAAATCACCTGAAAAAGAAGCACAAAAGCCCAAACAGCTTAATGAAATTATCAGAAGATGTTTCAAAAATAACGGATATTTTGCGGGGCTTGTGCTTATTCCGCAGGACATTGATGCGGACGGTCAGCTCTATAGGGGTGCAAATGTAAAAATAGAGTTTACGGGTTTGGAAAAAATTCACTCGGTGCTGTGATTGCAGGAATTTAATAAATGCCTGTAAAGACTTTTAGGGTTTATATCATATTTTTCCGTATTTTTATATGACAATTTGTGTATATAACTTGTTTTACTTAACCAGCTATATGCTTCTTCTTTGTAATCATTATATAAAACTTTTCGCATTAATTTAGTATTCAGGTTTAAATTAATCGGTACTTTCTCCCAAATATCAGTCAAAATAATATCTCTTTTGCGTGCTAATGATAAAAAATGATGGAAGAAAAAATAATGAATAGCTTTATCTTCTCTTTTCCAATATTCTTCAAGAAAAATACGCATAACCTTTGTCATATAATTGTTCTGTGATGAAATAATAAAATAATTGCTGATAGATAATTTTTCAAAATCCTGCAATATAAAAAAGTCCGATTTTTGTATAAATTCCGGAATATAACCGGTAAGCAGGCATGTAGCATCAATCCACACTCCACCATATCTGTCAAGTAAACACATTCTTATATAATCCGAAAAATGGCATGGCTTAATTAGCCCCCGCTTATATTTATCCCATATATATTCAGGGACTTCAACATATTCATTAACATTCTTTTCTGTAATTACGATTGCCTGAGGATAATATTTTTTTATCGAAGAAATACACACTTTGCAAATTTCCGGAATTTCCTCCTGAAGCCACATTGTCCATACATTGTCCGATGTTGTATATTTTTTAGATTTTTCGTATTCTTTTTTTGCAAGCTCTATAGAATATAAATATCGCCTTAAATATAAACGGCTCAATCTTCGCCCGTCAATAATATTCTTCAAAATTCTATAAATAAAATATTTCATTTATTAATCCATATAACCACGTATTATATACGTAGTTTAGACAAAAAACATGAATTAATCAACTAGTTACAATGATTATTTACATGGTTTTAAACAAAAATCAGTAAATAAT
>JAJPXE010000147.1 GCA_021205645.1 Candidatus Gastranaerophilales bacterium
TTTATGTATTTAGTTATTATACTGATTGCGGCGGAGCCGACAATTACACCGTCTGCAAATTCATTTATTTGCCGCGCTTTCTGTGCATTTTTTATCCCGAAACCGACAATAACAGGCAAATTTGTGACAGTTTTTAAATCCCAAACCTTATTTTTAATTGCTTCGTCCTGTGCCTCTTTTGTTCCGGTAATTCCCGTAATTGAAACAAAATAAATAAATCCACCCGAATTTTCAAGTATTAAAGGTATTCTTTCTTTTGATGTGACAGGCGTAACCAGTCTGATAACATCAATGTTATGATTTTTAACCGTTTGTATACGCTCATATTCATTCGGGGGCAAATCGACAAGGAGCAGCCCGTCGACGCCGGCGTTGTCAGCATCATCAAAAAAACGGTCAATTCCGTATTTAAAAACAGGGTTGAAATAACCCATCCAGATAATCGGGGTTTTATCATTTGTTTGTCTGAATCTACTGATAAGTTCAATAGTTTTTGATACGGTAGTTCCGTTTTTTAATGAGTGTCCGCCGGCTGCTTTTATAACCGGTCCGTCTGCTGACGGGTCGGAAAACGGCATACCGACCTCAATAAAATCGACTCCGGTTTCAGCACTCATCTCCAAAGTTTCTAAAAATGTTTCGTCATCGGGATATCCGGACATCAAAAATAAGCTGAAAGCTTTTTTATTTTGATGTTTTAAATTATCAAAAGTTTGTTTTAGCCTGCTCATAATTTAACCCCCATTCTGTCTGCAATTGCAAAAATATCCTTATCTCCTCTGCCGGAAAGATTAACCACCATAATATGTTCTTTCGGAAGTTTCGGGGCGGTTCTTATTGCGTAAGCTATTGCATGTGAGCTTTCGAGTGCAGGAATAATACCTTCTAACTGTGAAGTCAGATGAAATGCATTCAGAGCTTCTTCATCCGTTGCCAGGTCATATATTGCCCGTCCGGTTTGTTTAAGCATTGCATGCTCGGGTCCTATCCCCGGATAATCCAGTCCTGCCGAGATTGAATACGGTTCTGTTATCTGTCCGTCGTCGTCCTGAATAAAGTATGAGAGCATGCCATGAAAAATTCCTTTTGTACCTTTTGCAAGCGTTGCGGCATGTTTATCGGTATTCAGCCCCAAACCTGCCGCCTCAACACCGACAAGTTTAACCTCTTTATCTTCTATAAACGGATAAAAAATTCCGATTGAATTTGAACCGCCGCCAACACATGCTGTAACTGTGTCAGGAAGCCTGTTCTCTGCTTCAAGTATCTGGGTTTTAAGCTCCTGTCCGATTACCGATTGAAATGTTCTAATCATCTCAGGATAAGGATGCGGACCCATTACAGAACCTAAAAGATAGTATGTATCGTCAACATTCGTAACCCAATCCTGCATAGCAGCCGTAACAGCATCTTTTAATGTCTTAGAGCCGTCTTTAACCGATGTGACATCAGCTCCGAGAAGTTTCATTCTGAATACGTTCGGTTTCTGACGTTCAATATCAATTTCACCCATATAAACAACGCATTTCAATCCGAAAAGAGCGGCTGCGGTCGCTGCGGCGACTCCGTGCTGACCGGCACCCGTTTCTGCAATAATTCTTGTTTTTCCCATTTTTTTTGCAAGTAAAATCTGACCGATACAGTGGTTTATTTTGTGTGCTCCAGTATGGTTTAAATCCTCACGTTTGAAATATATTTTTGCCCCGCCGAGTTTTTTTGTTAAACGTTCGGCATAATACAACGGTGACGGACGTCCTGTATAATATTTGTGATAATAATTTATCATTGACCAAAATTCATCGGACACTTTTGCCTTATTCCATTCTCCGGTTAATGTTTCTACAAGCGGTATGAGCGTTTCAGGTAAGAATACTCCGCCGAATTCATTGTAATAGCCTCTGTCGTCGGGGAAAACAGTTTTCATTGTTTTATTTCTCCTTTTTCGTTTATTTTATCAAAAAAGTTTTTCATTAAATTATAATCTTTTATACCTTTTGTCTGTTCAATACTGCTTGAAATATCAATATAGTCCGGATTTATGTAATTTACGGCACTTATGGCATTATCTGCATTTATTCCTCCCGAAAGCATTAATTTTACACCTTCTGATTTAATTTGTTTTGCGAAATCCCAATCTGCAGTTTTTCCTGTTCCGCCCCATTCATGCTTATCAGGAGCATCAGTAAGATAAATTTCCGCATCATTATATCTGATAATATCGTCAAGTGTTCTAATATTCTTTATATACGGACATTTTACTTTTTTACAGGTTTCGGGAGTTTCCTCTCCGTGAAGCTGAACATAATCCAAACTTGCAATATCTATTATTTCATTAATTATTTCCGGAGTTTCGTTCACAAATACTCCGACTGTTCTTATATTTCTAAACGATTTTAACTCCCCTGATATCCGACCTGCCGTTTCTGGCTGAATATATCTGGGACTTTTTGGATAAAATATAAACCCGATTAAATCAGCACCGAGTTCTGCCGCATAAAAACCGTCTTGAAGTCTTGTTATTCCGCATATTTTTATCTTAACCAAGTCTTTTAACCTCATCAATCAATTCTTTTAGCCCGCCGGCAGGGTCACCAAGCTCCATAAAATGCGAACCTATCAAAAAACCTTTATAACCTAAATTTATCATCTCTCTTATTTCTTCCGCCCTGTTTAATCCGCTTTCTGAGATGAATATTTTTTCGGGTGTGATATATTTTGCCAGCTCTCTTGAAACATCAAGTGATACATTTAGTGTTTTAAGGTTCCGGTTGTTAACTCCGATAAAATTTACATCCGTTTCAAGTGCCTGTTTTAATTCATCTTCCGTATGTATTTCGAGCAGCACCTCAAGACCGAGATTTTTTGCCGTCATAATAAGCTTTTCGGTTTTTTCTTCCCCGGTTAGGGCAAGGATTAGAAGTATCATATCCGCACCTGAGAATTTTGCTTCGTATATTTGATAATCATCAATTATAAAATCTTTTCGCAGAATCGGAATGCCGGGATATTTTTTTCTTATCAATTTTAAATCATCAATGCTTCCGCTGAAATAATCGGTTTCCGTAAGGACAGAAATAAGTGAAGCACCGTTTTGAATATACCCCCCCGCAATCTTTACTATATCCGCATCGGACGAGATGTTCCCTTTAGAAGGACTCGATTTTTTTATCTCTGAAATAATGTTGAAATCATTATTTTTAAAAATCTCAAACAGGTTTATTCTCTGTTTTTTTTCTTCAAAGAGTTGTTTTTCTTTTATTGTTTTCATCTTATTGAGAAACATTTCTGAGCCTTTCCAGCACCTTTAGTGCTTTTCCCGTATCAATACATTCGGCGGATTTTACAACCCCGTCTTTAAAATCTTTTGCCAGTCCGTATACAACAAGTGCAGCCGCAGAGTTTAAAAGTACAATATCCCTTTTTGCTCCCTTCTCTCCGTTTAGTATTTGTAATATTATTTTAGCATTTTTATCTGTATCACCGCCAGTCAAATCTTTTATTTCAGCGTGTTTTAACCCGAGTTTTTCAAACGCTGGAAGTTTTATTTTCTTTATCCTGTTGTCCTTGAGCTGATAAATTATATTATTACCTGTAGTCGACAGTTCGTCCATTCCGTCTTTAGCATGGATAGCCATTGCACTTTTCAGCCCGAGCCGTCCGAGTGTTATTGCGGCAAGTTCACATTTTCGCCCGTCATAGACACCCATTACCTGATAATCTAAGTTAACCGGATTGATTAGCGGTCCCAGAAGATTAAAAATTGTCGGCACTCCTATTGAATTGCGGATTTTTTTTATTTTTGCCATACAGGTGTTAAAATACGGAGCATAAAGAAATACCATGCCAACTTCATCAAGTACATTCTGATATTGTTCAACGGGCAGGTCAATTTTAACCCCGAGTTTTTCGAGAACATCTGCACTTCCGCATTTGCTTGAAACCGAACGGTTTCCGTGTTTGACAATCTTTGCCCCTGCCGCTGCCGCAACAAAACTAACGGTTGTTGAAATATTAAATGTACCCAGACAATCACCACCCGTTCCGCAGACATCCATAAGCCCCGTGTCACATCTTAAATCGATTTTATTTGAGATTTTTCTTAATCCTTTTGCAAAAGCCGCAACTTCATTAGGGGTTGCACCGCCTTTGCTCTTTTTTAGAAATTCTCTGCCGCCTCTCGCCGAAATTGCACCCAAAAGTGCCGAAACCTGTTCGGAAGATATAGTTTCTTCTTGTATTGCGGATAAGACACTCTCTATATCCTCATCGGTCAGAATATTCCCCGATAGTGCTTTATTCAAAATTCTTTCTGTCATTTTTATACCTTTTTACACATTCAATAACGTTAGCAATGATTTTATGTCCGAGGTCATTTTCCATAGACATTATGGATTCGGGGTGGAATTGGACAGCCCAGATTGGCTTTTCCTTGTGCGAAATTCCCATAATCATCCCGTCTTTATTTGAAGCAGTGATTTTCAGGCATTCCGGCAGACAGCTTTCATCAGCAACCCAGGAATGATACGCCCCGACTTCACATACCTGCGGAAGATTTGAGAAAATATTCTCATTATTATGGGTTATAGTCCATTTTTTGCCGTGATGAGGTATATCAATTCTTCTCAGTTTGCCTCCAAATGCTTCTACTATACCCTGTAATCCCAGACATACACCAAATTGTGGAATGTTGTATCCTGATATCATTCTAACAAGTTCCGGTACATTAAAATCTTCAGGTAATTTTGGTCCGGGAGAATGCATCACTAAATCAGGTTTTTCGGAAAGAATTACATCAGGACTTACTCCGCTTCTGTATGTAACAACATCTGCACCGGTTTGTCTAAAATAATCCGACAAAATATTTACAAACGAGTCCTGATTATCAATTACCACAATTTTAAGCCCGCTGCCTTTAAGTTCTTTTACAGTATCTTTTTCTTTTTGTTTCGAGCGGAACAGGTTAAAAAACGATGTTGATTTAATTCTTGTTTCCTTTGCCTCATCAGCACCGTCAGAGTCGTATACCAGACTTGCCCCGACTGAATAATCAGCGATTCCGTTTTTAATATGGATTGTTCTTATTGTAATACCTGTATTTAAATTTCCGTTGCAGAACAAGACTCCGATAGCACCGCCGTAGTATTTCCTCGGTTCACTTTCGTATTCTTCGATTAACCGGACTGCGGTTGATTTTGGGGAACCCATTAGTGTTACCGCCCACATATGTGATAAAAAAGCATCAATTCCGTCGCAATCATCTCTCAGTATCCCCTCAACGTGGTCTACGGTATGGAAAAGCCCTCTGTATTTTTCAATCTGACGCCTGCCGAGAAGTCTTATACTGCCTGCCTTGCACACTCTCGATTTGTCATTTCTGTCGACATCCGTACACATTGTCAGCTCGACTTCGTCTTTTTGCGAGTTTAAAAGCGAACGTATTTGCTTTTCATCTTCAATCGGGTTTAAGCCCCGCTTGATTGTACCGGATATCGGACAGGTTTCGACTCTGTTTCCCGTAACACGTACAAACATCTCAGGAGATGTCCCGACAAGCTGTTCATCAATAAACTGACAGAAAAACTGGTATGGTGACGGGTTTATCTCAACCATTTTTTTGAATAATTTTGAGGTACTGCCCGTGTACGAAGCATAGAATTTTCGTCTTAATACAAGCTCAAATATGTTTCCAGAGTGCATATGCTCTCTTGCTTTGTCTACAAGCCCTGCATATTCTTTGTCTGTCAGTGTTGTTTCTATTTCACCGTTAGTCTTTAATTCGGTATCATTATCCATTTCTGGTTCGAGTACGCTTTCAAACGGTATATCTGATGTTGAAAATCCGCCGTATTCAAAGTCGTATTCATATACAAATGTCTCTTCTTTTTTTCTGTCATAAGTATAGATTTTATCCGGGAAAAAGAGCCTTACTACCGGCTGATTTTCATCGCGTTTATTTACAAGCTCCATTTTTTCAAACTGAAACAGTAAATCGAACCCGAAAGCGCCGTAAAATCCCAGCACATCCCGCTCATTATGTTTTAACGCACTCAAAACAGTTCTTATCGGAGTCAGAACAGAGGCTTGTTTACTCCTGTATTCCTCCCTGAATAACTCCGTTGTATAAATTATTTGTACCAACAAATTCTTATCTTTACGAGATAAAGTATATTCGCTTCCGTTATTATTCTTTAAAACTGTTTCAAAAATATTAACCAGCTCCGCCCCTCTTTTATTCAAAGGCTTAAAAAGTACACTGTCTGCAAAAGCATTAATTTCAACGGGCGGGGCATAAAAACCCGTTTCCCATCTTGAATATCTTCCGGGATATTCCGTTCCTGATGACAAAAACATTCCTTTTTGCGTTTCAAGATAATTTGTAATAAAAAATATCCCTGTTTTTTTATCAAGCTTAATTTCTTTTCTGTTAATTATTATTCCTGAATTTGTTATTATCTGCATATCGCATATTCCCCGTCATTGATATTGTTCACTGTTAAGTAACCTCCCCTGCCTAACTATAATTAAAACACAAAAAAGACTCCCGAAAAAGAACAGGAGTCTGTGGAAAAATCCCAAAATCGATATGTAGCAGCGGGTGCTGCCTTTGAATTGGCTCGGCAGACCGTGTGCCGCTCCCGCAGCATCCGCTCCGCACACAGTCTGCCGCAAATCCGCTGTCTTGAAATTCCTTTTCGCTCAAGCCTGTCACTCGTTCGCCATACGGCGAGTACTCGTTACGGCTTTCGCTTAACGGACTATCGTCCGTACGGAATTTCGCTGTCTTGAAATTCCTTTGTGCTCAAGCCTGTCACTCGTTCGCCATGCGGCGAGTACTCGTTACGGCTTTCGCTTTCCGGACTATCGTCCGTACGGAATTTCGCTGTCTTGAAATTCCTTTGTGCTCAAGCCTGTCACTCGTTCGCCATGCGGCTAGTACTCGTTACGGCTTTCGCTTAACGGACTATCATCCGTACGGAATTTCGCTGTTTAGATTATTCGGGTGAGGGGAAATTTTTTCTGGTGAGGTGCAACCTCGTACCTACGCAAATCCTGAGGTGAGGGTGTGAAACTTTTTTACCTTACAAAAAAAATGGCGTTAGCCAGAAAAAAAACAAGTTTTATTTTATACATTACGGAAAAAACCGTTAACCATCAGACTGATTTTTAAACCCGGTATCTATATCAAGGTTTCCTGAATTATACGCATTGACGGCCAGCTTATCACATCTTTCGTTGAATTCATGCCCGTTATGACCTTTAACCCACACCCAATCAATATCATGCGGTTCCATGGCGGCAACCAGCCTTTTCCATAAATCAATATTCTTAACAGGTTTTTTACCTGCCGTTTTCCACCCTCTTGCTATCCAGCTGCTTAACCATTTTTTTTTAACAGCATCAATTAAGTATTTGCTGTCTGAACAAATTGTAATACTACAAGGTTTCTTTAATACTTCAAACGCAATTATAGCAGCAAGTATCTCCATTCTATTATTCGTTGTGTTACTAAATCCGCCGGAGAGTTCTTTTGTTATGTATTTGCCTTCAGATGTTTTATATCTCAGCACAACGCCATATCCACCCTTTCCGGGATTGCCGCTGCATGCTCCGTCAGTATATATTTCTACTATCGGTTTATCATTCATTATTATATATATTACCAAATCTATCTAAAAACGGCATCTATTAAGTTTTGTAAATATATAAACAGAAAAAGCGCAAAATTAATTTTTAGGTGCATTAAAGCAGATGAGTAT